>JAHZHF010000076.1 GCA_019420405.1 Clostridiales bacterium | reverse complement strand
TGCAAAATCAGGAAATATTTTATTATGTAAGTAATTAGCAAGTGGCAAACTTGGGGAGCGCCGCTTTGCTCTTAAACATCTCTTCGGCCTGTTAGATTTTCCGGATTCCGGAACGGAATATCGATCGGCTGTCTCCCTTTCACAGAATAAATTTGTTAACTCCACGCCCACTTCCGGACGTTTCAGACGGCAAGTGTTAGTGAACTAAATAGCTGTTGATTATTGAAAAATTAATAAGGCGTGCTATAATGATACCCGGCCGGAGGGATGGACGAAATGAAATGGAACAATAAATCGGAGGTGCGGCTCCACTTTATAATGGCGCTTGCCGGAGGATTCTTCGGGGGATATGCGGTCTTCGGGCGGATGGGCGTGTTTGGTTCCGCGCAGACAGCCAACCTGATTGATCTGGTGGGCGATATACTCGGAAGTGATCTGGTGGATGCGGCTGAGAGGCTGGGCGCCCTTGTGATCTATATTTCTGCTATGATAATATTTGCGGTTTTGAGCAGGAAGACGAAGTGGAACCTGAAATATCTTGTTTTTGCTGTTGAGACCGTGGCTGTTGTGATACTGGCGGCGCTGCCGGAGAAGCTCGACCCGGTTGTGGCGCTTTATCCGGTGTTTTTTGCCACATCGTTTCAATGGTGTGTGTTTAAAGGGGCGGAGGGATATGCCTGCTCCACGATTTTTTCTACGAATAACTTAAAGCAGACGGTGCTCTCTTTTGCGAATTATTTCCTGGCGGACGGGGAAAACGCAAAGGAACGGGAGGAACGCCGGGAAAGCCTGAAAAAGGGCTGCTTTTTCGGCATAACGCTGCTGTGTTTTCACATGGGTGTCGGGATCGCCTTTCTCGGGGTGCGTTCCCTGGGGCTGGCGGCCGTGTGGTTACAGCTTGTTTTTGTCCTGGCAGGTCTGGGGATGACGGGGATTCAGGATAGAAAGATTAGAAAAAGAGACTGGAAAGAATGAGCCGAACCGGATCTTCGGGTCATTCTCCCCAGTCTCTTTTTGACTGTCTTTTTTGAAATGGGTCTGATTCAGTTTACGCCCAGCTCTCTTGTAGATTTCCTGACGATGAGTTCCGCGTGGAGCAGCATGGTCCCGATTGATACGCCGTTTAACAGACTGTTCAGGGCGTAATACCCGCTTTTCCCAAGCTCGGAGCGGTCCTGGCGGACTGTGGTGAGCGGGGGAGATGTGTAGGGACAGATGGGGATATCGTCAAAGCCTATGATACTGATATCCCTGGGGACCTGATACCCGAGCTGCTGGCACTGGGTGAGCGCGGCGTTGGCGAAGGTGTCCTGGCAGCAGATGACCGCCGTCATCCCCATATCCAAAAGCCGCGGGAGATGCTTCTCCATACATTCTGTCAGATAGTAGGAGCACCCGGCGCTGGAAGAGTCAGCCTTGAGCCCGTGATTGTGCATGGCCTGGAAGAAGGCGCGGTGCCGCACCAGCATGATGTGCGAACCGAGGGCGCTGCTCAGATATCCGATCTTCTGGTGTCCCAGCTTTTTCAAATGAGCCACCGCCAGATCCATCCCCTCATTGTTATCGATTCCGACGTAGGCCGTAGAGGCGTTTCCGATAATCTGATTATCATAGAGCACGGCGGGGGTGCGGCTTGTCCGCAGATCGTGCATCCACGGTTCCCCGAGGGAGAATCCAAGGAGAAAAGAACCTGCATAGTCATTCTGAAGCATGAACACATCGTAGGAAGACCTGCGCTGTGCCTGGACGTCCACCGGGACTACCTCTACCTCATAGCCTGCCGGTTCTGCCATCTGGCGGAATCCCATGACGATGTCATAGGCAAAATGATGGGGCTCTTCATATTCAATATTGTCTTTCTGTACAATGATGCACAGCCGCTTCTGAGTCTTTTTGTAGCGTCTGAGTTTGGTGTATCCCAGTTCAACTGCTGTTTCCAGTACTTGTTTTTGTAATGTTTCACTGATATCGGGGGCGCTGTTCAGGGCTTTGGATACAGTTCCCTTGGAAATCCCCAGTTTATCAGCGATATCCTGGATTGTTGTCATTTCTGTTCACCCGGTTTTGTAGAAAAATTCATACAACCATTATATCAGAAAGAGAAAAGAAATCAATGCAGACCTTTATTGAGTTTGGGGATGCTGTAACAGTTCGGCTTTCGGACAGTCCTATGGATGAGCTGTTGCGGAATGTTTCGAAAAATAGTGAAAAAGAAAATAAAAAATTTGAATACCAATGTAAAAGTGCACAAAATACACAATCAAAATTTATGAAAAACAGAAAAAATATAATTAATGCTTAAAATAATTGATTTTTATACAAAAAAGATGTAATATCAAATCACGAAACAATACGAAACTTATAAGGAGGATGGGAAGATGAGAAAAAGAGCAGTGTCCCTTCTGCTTGCCGCGGTGATGACCTGCGGTCTTGCAGTAACCGGGCTGACCGGATGCGGCGGAAGCGACGGCAGAGAAAGTGTCCGCCTGATGGTCTGGTCGCCTTCGGAAGATCAGTCAAAAGACAGCGGGGAGTGGCTGCAGACCTGCTGTGAGGCGTTTGCAGATGCACATCCGGAATGGGATATTACATTTGTCTACGGTGTTATGGATGAGGCCAGCGCAGGAGAACAGGTCGCACAGGACCCGGATGCCAGCGCTGATGTATTCATGTATGCAAACAATTCACTGGAGCCCATGAGAAATGCGGATGCGATCGTGCGTTTCGGTGGGAAATACAGGGAACAGATTGAAGAGACGAACACCCCTGAGGTGCTGGATACCCTTGTGATGGATGACAATCTCTACGGTGTGCCTTTTACCACAAACCTCTGGTACATGTATTATGACAAGAGTGTTTTCTCAGAAGAGGACATCAAAAACCTTGACACAATGCTGGAGAAGGGCGTTGTCTCATTCCCGTTTGTCAATTCCTGGTATCTTCCGGCGTTCTATATCGGAAACGGATGTACACTGTTCGGGGAGGACGGTAAGGACGAGGCGGCAGGCGTTGACTTCGGCGGAGAGAATGCCGTGGAAGTTACGGACTATCTGATCGATCTCGCACAGAACCCGAACTTTAAGATCGACGATCTCGGTTCCGGTATCGCGGGACTCCGCGACGGCAGCGTAAACGCAATGTTTTCCGGTTCCTGGGACGCCAATGCGGTGAAGGAAGCTCTGGGCGACAATATGGGCGTGGCCGCGCTTCCGGCTTATACATTAAATGGTGAGGAAAAGCAGATGTATGCATACGCCGGAACGAAAGCCATCGGCGTCAATACTCACAGCGATTACATGGTTCAGGCAATCGAGCTCGCCATCTGGCTCGGAAATGCAGAGTCCCAGAGACTGCACTATGAGCTCAGACAGGTGGTGCCGTGTAATACGGAACTTCTGGCAGAGCCTGATGTACAGCAGGACGAACTGGTTATGGCGCAGAACAATACATTCAGCTACACTTCGATCATCCAGCCGCTTGTGAACCAGATGAACAACTGCTGGACTCCTGTGGAGAACATGGGCAAGGGAATCCGAAACGGAAGCGTGACCCATGAGAACGCGAAGGAGCAGACCGAGCAGATGAATGAAGCGATGAACAGCGACGGATTATCGTAAGGAGGCGAATAAGGAATGGGAATTATGAAAAAGAGAGTCAATGAGTTTCCGACGCCGTACACATGCAGGAATGCGATCAGCAAGGGCGGGCTGCCGACGAAGCTCTCCATGGTGCTGATGGGATTCGGCAACATCGTGCACGGCCAGATTATAAAAGGCCTGATCTTCCTGGCCGTGGAAGTGGCGTATATTGCATTTATGATAGCCACGGGAGTGAGCTGCCTGGCAATGATTCCGTCGCTGGGATCGGTGGAGCAGGAAGAGGTGTGGAATGAGGCGCTTCAGATCTACGAGTACACAGCGGGCGACCAGTCCGTGCTGATCCTTCTCTACGGGGTGGCGACAGTCGCAATCACCTTCCTGATGGCATGTGCCTGGGTATGCTCCCTGCGCAGTGCGTATAAGGCAGAGTGCCTGACCAGGGAAAGACGGCATGTCAATACCTTTGTGGAAGACTTAAGAACCCTTCTGCATGAGAACCTGCAGAGGCTTCTGATGACGCCGCCCATGATTTTCATCGGGGCGTTCACCATACTGCCGCTGATCTTTATGATCTGTATGGCGTTTACAAACTACAGCAAGATGGACGGACATCTGGTCCTCTTTGACTGGGTCGGACTTGAGAATTTCAGAACACTGTTTGATTCCAGCAGTATCCTCGGAAGCACCTTCTGGTCTGTGCTGGGATGGACACTTGTGTGGGCTTTCTTTGCCACATTCTCCAACTACATATTCGGTATGATTATCTCTCTGATGATCAACCGGAAGGACACAAAGGCGAAAGGATTCTGGAGATTCTGCTTCGTGCTCTCCTGTGCGGTGCCGATGTTCGTATCTCTTCTGATTATGAGAACCATGCTTCAGCCGGAGGGCGCGATCAATGTGCTTCTGAGAAACCTGGGGCTGATCGCTTCGGACGCAAGCCTTCCGTTCTTTACAGATCCGACATGGGCGAGGGTGACGGTTATCGTGATTAACGTGTGGGTCGGTGTGCCGTATACATTGCTCCAGCTTACCGGAGTGCTGCAGAATATCCCGGCAGAGCTGTATGAGGCGGCGAAAGTGGACGGAGCGAACGCGGTGCAATCTTCTTCAAGATCACGCTGCCGTACATGCTGTATGTGACGACACCGTACCTGATCAGTACATTTACGGGAAATGTCAACAACTTCAACGTTATTTACCTTCTCTCAGGAGGAGATCCTGTGGTGGATATGGGAGCGACGGCCGGAAAGACCGACCTGCTCGTCACCTGGCTGTATAAGCTGACTGTGGATAAGCAGTACTATAATATCGGAGCGGTCATCGGTATCCTTACGTTTATCATCCTGGCAGTCGGAGCGCTGTTCACATACCGGCGCAGTAAATCATACAAAGAAGAAGGAGGATTCTAGGAATGGCTGGAAAAAAGATGCATTCTGCAAAGAAAAGACGTTTTATCAACAATACGATTGTGCATGCGATTCTGGCAGTGCTTGCGGTTATCTGGGTATTCCCTATTGTGTGGGTGATCCTCACCAGCTTCCGCGCAGAGAAAGGATCCTACGTGTCTACCTTCCTGCCGCAGTCATATACGCTGGATAACTATATTAAACTGTTTACGGATACATCGATTTTGAATTTCCCGCAGATGTTCATGAACACATTGTTCATCGCGGTCTGCTCCTGTATCCTGTCCACGTTTTATGTGCTGGCGGCTTCCTACTGCCTGTCCAGACTGCGCTTTAAACTGAGGAAGCCCTATATGAACATGGCGATGATCCTCGGACTGTTCCCGAGTTTCATGTCCATGATTGCCGTATACTTCATCTTAAAGGCTATCGGCCTCACCGAAGGAAATCTGATCAAGCTTGCGCTGATACTTGTCTACTCGGGAGGAGCGGCATTAGGCTTTCAGATCGCGAAGGGATTCTTCGATACGGTCCCCATCGCGGTGGACGAGGCGGCTCTGATCGACGGCTGTACGAGATGGCAGATCTTTACGAAGATCACGCTTCCTTTAAGTAAGCCGATTGTGGTTTACACGGTGCTGACTTCCTTCATGGGACCGTGGCTGGACTTTATCTTCGCAAAAGTGATCTGCCGGGCAAACTCCGACCAGTACACCGTTGCAATCGGACTGTGGAGGATGCTTGAGAAAGAGTACATCGACAGCTGGTATACCTGCTTCGCTGCAGGTGCGGTGGTAATTTCGATTCCGATTGCGGCGCTGTTCCTGTATATGCAGAGGTATTATGTAGACGGACTTTCCGGAGCGGTCAAGGGCTAAAAAGTGCCCGGGAACGGACGGAAATATCTGCATCAGGGTTTTGGGTTAAAAAATATAATTAAGATCGTAACAGTTCAGCCATAGGGCTGTCCGTGAGAGAAAATCATGCTCGCATGATTTTTCGATCGTGCAGTCCTATGAGCTGAGCGCCCGTATATGAGTAAAACGGCGGCGCCAGCCGCAATAAGCACGAAGTGCGGTTTTACGAATGGAGCGGGCTGGACTGTTGCTGTCTCTCCGGTCTGGAGAGGGTGAGAAGTAAACCATATAAAGATAATCATACACAGAAAGGCAGATTTATGAAGACGGCATTAGAGTGGAAAAAGTATTATCTGAGTCAGGAGTTTAAAGATAATTATATATATGACGGCAATGATCTTGGGGTGATCTGTACAGACAGCGGGACTTCTTTTAAGCTGTGGAGTCCCACGGCTGACAGTGTCACCCTGAATCTGTATCAGGAAGGAAGCGGGGGAGAGCCCCGGAAGAGCATCCCGATGAAACGTGAGGATAAGGGCGTCTGGAGCTGGAGCACGGAAAAGTGCCTGCACGGTGTCTACTATGACTTCACCCTTGTGACTGAGGGGGAGGAGATCCGGTCTGCCGATCCTTACGCGAAGGCGTGTGGTATCAACGGTGCGCGAAGTATGGCTGTTGATCTGAAAATGACCGATCCGGAAGGATGGGATGCTGACCTTGCCCCGGAGAAGGGACCGGAGCAGATTATCTACGAGCTCCATGTTAAGGAATTTTCCTGGGATGTATCCGGCGGATTTCCGGAAAAGTACAGGGGAAAGTATCTGGCGTTTACCTGTGCGGACACCACACTGAACGGAGACGGCATCCACCCTACGGGGATCAGGTATCTGAAAGATCTGGGCGTGACTCATGTTCAGATTATGCCGTCATACGACTATGGCTCCGTGGATGAGCGGGGCGGCGATGAGGAATTCAACTGGGGATACGATCCGGTGAATTATAATGTACCGGAAGGGTCTTATTCCACAGATCCGAAACACGGGGAAGTGCGTATCCGGGAAATGAAGGAGATGATCCAGTCTCTTCACAGACATGGATTCCGTGTGATCATGGATGTAGTGTACAACCACACATATTCCCTGGATTCCTGGTTCCAGCGCACAGCGCCCTGGTATTTTTACAGGATGTTTGATGACGGAAGGATATCGAACGGCTCTGCCTGCGGTAATGATGTGGCGAGCGAGCGGGAGATGTGCGCGAAATATATTCTGGAGTCCGTGCTCTATTGGACAGAAGAGTACCACGTGGACGGATTCCGGTTTGATCTGATGGGGCTTCTCGACGTGGATCTGATGAACCGGATCCGCCGGGCTTTGGATGAGCGGTACGGCAGGGGAGAGAAGATCATGTTCGGCGAACCGTGGAGAGCGGCTGAGTCCGCCATGGATGAAGGAGCGGTTCCGGCGCTAAAGGAGAACATCGGACTGCTGGATGAAAATATCGGGATGTTCTGTGACGATACGAGGGATGCGGTGAAGGGATCGGCGCTGAAAATCAAGAGGCCGGGATTTATAAACGGGGCAAAAGAGAAAGAGGATGATGTGATCCGGGGGATAAGCGCCTGCTGCCTGCCGGGGGAATACCGGGCGAAAGCGCCTTCCCAGATCATCACCTATGTATCTGCTCATGATAACCAGACTCTGTGGGATAAGCTCTATGAGACTCTTCCCGGCACGGATGAGGAGGAGCGGATGCGCCTGAACCGGATGGCGGCGGCTCTGTATATGACCTGCCAGGGGACGCTGTTCTTCTTATCCGGGGAGGAGTTCGCCAGGACAAAAGACGGCCAGGAGGATACGTTTAATGCACCGATTACCCTGAACCGTCTGGACTGGTCCCAGGCGTGGCAGAACAGATCTCTGGTGGAATACTACAAGGGGCTGATCGCCCTGCGCAAACAGCTTCCGGGACTGTGCGACAAATCGCGGCACGCCGCAGAACGGATCTATGACGTGGAAAAAGAGCCGGGACTGATCAGCTTCTGCGTGGACAACCGGAGTGTGGAAAGTCAAAATGCGCAGAATCAAAATGCGGAGAATCGCAGTGCGGCGCATCGTGGCTGGGACGAACTGAAAGTGATCTATAACAGCGGGAAAGAAAAACGGACCGTGGAGACTGGCGGGGATGGCTGGGTGATTCTGTGCGACGGCGAGAGCAGCCGGAGATGGGAGAGCGTCTGTCCGGCTGCGCCTCACACGGAAGTATCTCCGCAGAGCGTGCTCGTGCTGGCAAGAGCGTGCCCGAATCAGCAGAGTGGGAAATTGCGAGAGACAAAAGCGTCCATAGAAGCGGACAGCGGAGAGATCTGGAGGAGACGCGCAGTATGAGCAGAAAGTGGATCTATGGGAAACAGGACTGGAAGACTTTTGAGAGAGGGCAGGAGAACTGTTATCTGATGACCAACGGGCTGGGCGGATTTTCATCCCTCACTGCAACAGGCTCTGCCGCAAGGAACGACCATGCTTTTTTCATGGCCGCTCTGCGCGCCCCGAACAGCCGGTATAATATGATCCACAGGCTGAGGGAGAGTCTTGGGACTGAGGGAGGGGAAATCCTCCTCTCCTCCCAGGAGTTTGCGGACGGAACAAGGGAGGAAGGATTTCAATATCTGGCTGAGTTTTCCTATGAAGATACCCCGGTGTGGAAATTTTTGACGGACGGCGTGGAAGTTGAGAAAGAAGCCGCGATGAAGCAGCAGGAAAATACGGCGGCGGTGATCTACAGAGTGAGAAACCGTTCCCGAAAAAAAGTGCGGCTCAATGTGACCCCGTTTTTCCAGTTTGTTCCCAAGGGGGAGGATCTGGAGCCGGGGCGCAGGTTTATCCCTGTATTTTATGGAAATTCCGGGAAGATTGAGAGCGGAGAGTTTGCGCTTTATTTCCGCACAGACGGGGAGACGGAGAAAATCCCGGAGCAGACGGAGACATATTATTATGCCTATGACGCCTGCGACGGCAGAAGGGAAAACGGGACGGCAAAAGCGTGTCTTACATTTTCTCTGGAAGTACCCGCAGGACAGATGAGGCGGCTTGCGATTGTATTCGGAACAGAGGAACATCTGCCGGATGAGGATCACGAAACACAGGAGGGAAGCAGGACGGACGTCATGGCGGAGGAAATCATCCGCGGGCTGAAATCATACCGGGCCGGTCTGGCGGATCAGGCGGGATTCCGGGATGAGAATGCACGTTTTCTTTCCAAGAGTGCGGATCAGTTTATCTCGAGGAGGGAGTCCACAGGTGGCAAAACAATCCTGGCGGGGTATCCGTTCTTTGAGGACTGGGGCAGGGACACCATGATTGCTCTGCCGGGAGTGTGTATCTCAACCCGGCGGTATGAGGATGCGAAATCCATCCTCCGCACATTTGCACGCTATGAGAGAAAGGGACTGATGCCGAATCTTTTCCCTGAGGGAAAGAATGAACCCATGTACAATACGGTGGACGCGGCGCTCCTCTTCATCAACTGTGTGTGGCTCTGCTATGAGGCGGAGGGAGATGCGGAGTTTGTGCGGGAGATGTACCCGGTGATGGAGCGGATCATAAGAGCCTACAGGGATGGGACAGATTACGGAATCCATATGGATGAGGACGGCCTGATCGCCGCCGGGCAGGGGCTGGATCAGGTGACCTGGATGGACGTCCGGGTGGGGGAGATCCTTCCCACCCCGCGTCACGGGAAACCGGTGGAGGTCAATGCATACTGGTATAATGCCCTTAAGATCATGGGCAACCTGAATACCGTCCTGGGGAAGGATGACGGCGGATATGAAGAGCTGGCGGAGAAGGTGAAGACGTCCTTTACAGAGAAATTCTGGCGGGAGGAAGCGCACTGTCTCAGGGATGTGCTTTCGGATACAGAGGCGGACTGCCAGATCCGATGCAATCAGATCTGGGCCGTATCTATGCCTTTTGCCATGCTGGATGAAGAGAAGGAGCGCCGGGTGGTGGACACTGTGTTCGAGAAGCTGTACACACCATATGGCCTTCGGACGCTGGAAAGAGCAGATCCCCAGTTTCATCCCTTCTATGGCGGGGAGATGCTTCAGCGTGATCTGGCCTACCATCAGGGAACCGTGTGGACATTTCCGCTGGGCGCATACTATCTGGCTTATCTGAAAGTATACGGGGACGGGCCGGAGGCCAGGGAATATGTCAGAGGCCAGCTTGAGATGCTGGACGGGGCTCTCAAGGAGGGGTGCATCGGGCAGCTTCCCGAGATTTATGACGGAGAGAATCCGGTGTCCTCAAAAGGTTGTTTCGCACAGGCATGGAGCGTAGGCGAGCTGCTCAGAGTTTATGAGCGGCTGGAGTGGTAGAAGGAGCAGAAGGAGCAGACTGCGAAAGGCAGCGGGAAAGGAGAGCGGCATGGAATTTACAGGAGTTTATCACAGAACATCAGAGCAGATGAGCTATGTGCTCGATGAGAGCAGGCTGGTGATCAATTTAAAGACCGGATATGATGTAAGACGGGTGTTTCTGATTCACGGCGATCCCTATGATGCGGGAATTATGGGCGGCTGCGAGCGGTGGAACGGAACGAGGGAGGAGATAGTTTATAAAAAGCGTCTGCGTCATCAGATCTGGTGGACAACCACAGTCATACCGCCCTATAAGAGATGCAAATATTATTTTGAACTGCATACGGATGATGAGGTCTGGTACTATTTTGAGGACGGGTTTCTCACGGAGGAGCAGGTAAACATGCCGGGACGTCTTCTGCAGTACTTTATCGTGCCATGGATGAACCCGGCGGATATAAACCGGACGCCCCGGTGGGTGAACGATACCGTCTGGTATCAGATCTTCCCGGACCGGTTCTGCCGCGGGATACAGGAGAAGAATGATCCGGCTCTCCTTCCCTGGCAGAGCGGTCCTGTGACGAATCAGGAACGGTACGGGGGAGATTTAGAAGGAATCCGCAGGAAACTCCCGTATCTTCACGATCTGGGGATGACCGGGATCTATTTAAACCCCATTATGGAGGCGGAGACGAACCACAAGTATGACACGACGGACTATACGAAGATCGATCCGGCCTTTGGCGATGATGAGACGATGGCGGCGCTTGTGTCAGAGGCTCATGCCCTGGGAATCCGGGTGATGGTGGATGCAGTGTTTAATCACAGCGGCCGGAAGTTCGCTCCCTGGCTCGACGTTCAGGAGAAGGGGAAATCATCTCCCTACGCAGACTGGTTTATGGTACAGGACTGGTCGGATCTTAAGAGGAAAGACAATACGCGGGACGGCAGATTTTATTCTTTTGCCTTTGCGGACTGGATGCCCAAGCTTAATACGAACAATGAGGAAGTGATCCGGTACTTCTGCGGTGTTTGCGGAGACTGGGTGAGAAAGTACGATATCGATGGAATCCGGTTCGAC
>JAHZHF010000075.1:2011-11519 GCA_019420405.1 Clostridiales bacterium | reverse complement strand
CATCTCCTATCTGGAGCTGCGCAGGGAGAATTTCTACCGGGTGGAGAATACGGTAGATGGAAAGCGGTTTGCGACAGCCCGCGGCTGGGAGGATTTATCCCAGGTGATTCAGGTATATGAGATACTGGGGAAAACTGTGGACAGGGAAGTGGTTTTTCAGTATATCCAGCATCAGAATACGGCAAAGGACTTTGCCAACTATCTGGAACTTTACTATAAATACAGAGCAGATTATAAAGTGGAGGATATCCTCAATGGAAAATGGGATGCCGCGCTTCTTGAGAAAATACAGGCTGCACCGTTCGATGAGCATCTCGGAATGATCAGTCTTATCAACGGAAGGCTGAGCGCTCTTTTCAGGGAGTGCCATGACCAGGATGCCTATACGGCAAAGCTGTATGAATATCTGATCTGCTACAGGGATAACCAGTCAGTCATGATGATGGACGATGTAAGAGAACTGGCAGAGAAGGATCTGGAAACGCAGAGAAGGGCGGAACTTTTGACGAAGGATCAGGAGCATATCCTGATGAGGACTGTGGAAACGCTTAACCGGTTCGCGCAGGAGCTCAAAGGGGAACTCTTTGCCGGAGATGAGGCGCTTGACGAAGTGCGTGACATGTTCGGGAAAGAGAAGGCGGAGCCTGACCGGATGACAGAGCAGGTTTCGGATGTGTTTGACAATGCATTCCGCTTTATGGAAGATGCGTTCGGAGAGAGCCAGGAGATGGCGGCGTTTGTCACAGAACTTAACGCGGATTATTACAGCGTGTGGTTTATTAAAGAGAACGGAAACGACCGTTATTACCGCCATAATAAAGGGCTGCTCTTCGATGAGAGAAGCCAGAATATCATGCGCCAGATGGATGAGGCGGAGGATATGATGAACCGGGGAATCAAGTGAACCTGTAAATTGGCAATTGGCAGCCATCCGCGGAAAGACCGGGGATGTGAGAAAGGGAGGTCATAGTGATGAATGTAAGGCAGATGAGAAATGAGGCGCTGGGGAAACGGGTAGTGAAGGCGCTGGAGTCCAGAAACATGGAGGCATATTATGCGGCGACGAAAGAGGAAGCTGTGAAAAAAGCGCTTGAGCTGATCCCGAAGGGGAGCTCAATCAATATGGGCGGCTCAATGTCAGTGCGGGAAGTGGGGCTACTGGATGCGATCTCTTCCGGCGACTATGAATTCTATGACAGGGATCAGGCGAAAACGCCCGAGGAGAAAAATGAGATCGCGCTCAAAGCGTTCACCTGCGACTGGTTTTTGGGCAGTGTGAATGCGATGAGTGAGGACGGAGTATTTGTAAATATTGACGGAAATGCAAACCGGGTGGCAGCCTATGCGTTCGGGCCGAAGAATGTGCTCCTCATTGTGGGAATGAACAAGATCGTCAAAACCGAGGAGGACGCCATGCACAGGGCGAGAAACGAGGCTGCGCCCATCAATACGCAGCGGTTCGGGATCGATACTCCATGCGTGAAGAACGGAAGCTGCTTTGACTGCAAGAGTCCGGACTGCATCTGCTGTCAGATCATGGTGACGAGGTTCAGCAGGATACCGAAACGGTTCAAAATCATTCTGGTAGATGAAAATCTGGGATTCTGAATTACGGACAGGAACATCTGCGGGAATAAATCTGCTTCCTGATGACAGATGGCTGAACTGTTTTAATAATATTTAAGCAAGGAGGAAAGAAAATGGACAGAAAAAATAGAAGAAGGACGGCGAACAGACGGAGGAAGGGCCGGGCGTCAGGAAGCGAAAGGCGCAGAAATGTCCGGCAAAAGCGCGCTGCATTTAACGTTGCATCCTCAGTTGTACTGATTGCGGCGGTCTGCGTGTTTGTATTTTCGCTGTACCAGCTTGTGACTATGCTTGTGCCCTATTACTCCGGGGGCCAGGAATATGATGAGATCAAGGATATCGCAATAACTGCAGACGAGGACGGAAGCGGATTTTCCGTGGATTTTGACGCCCTGCTGGAACAAAATCCGGATACGGTTGCATGGATTCGTTTTGATGAGCCTGCGATTATCAGTTATCCGGTGGTGAAAAGCGCGGACAACGAGGAGTACCTGACGAAGACGTTTACGGCAAATGATAATAAGCTGGGGACGATTTTCGTGGATATGAGAAACAGCTCGGATTTTTCCGACCGGAATACATTTATCTACGGGCATCATCTGAACGTAGGAGGAGAAATGTTCTCCGAACTCCTGGAGTATGAGAATGAGTCGTTCTGCAAGGAGAATCCATACTTCTATATCTACACTCCGGACGGAAAAGTGAGAACATATCAGGTGTTCTCCGCAGGCGTGGTGAAGGATACGGCGGAGAATTACGACATAGAGTACGCTTCTGACGAAGAATTTGAAACATATCTCAACCTGTGCAAAGAATCCTCCAATTATCAGGTGGATGTAGAGTTGAATGCACAGTCTCAGATTGTGAGCCTTTCAACCTGTACAAATGTGCGGGATGATGAGCGTTTCCTCGTACAGGGAGTGCTCGTGGCCACCGATTAGTTACCGGGTGAATACCGGATGAAAATGAATGCCCGGCTCACCGGAGCGGGGGAAAGGAGGCGCAGGATGGCGGACAGATTCGACGTAGGGGATGTTATAAAGATGAAGAAGCCTCACCCCTGCGGAAGCCATGAATGGGAGGTACTGCGTGTGGGCGCGGACTTCCGTTTAAAGTGCATGGGATGTGGACATCAGATCATGGTAGCGCGCAGGCTGGTGGAGAAAAATACAAGGCAGATTACAAAAAAGACAGAAGGAGAGAAGGATACTTGAGAGTTCTGATTATAGACGGCCAGGGCGGGGGTCTTGGGAGGCAGCTTGTGGGAGCTGTGAAGGCGCGGTTCCCGGAGGTGGAGGTGCTGGCGGTCGGGACGAACAGTGCGGCGACCAATGCCATGCTCCGGGCGGGAGCTGACCAGGCCGCAACAGGGGAAAATTCTGTGGCGGTGGCTTCAAAACGCGCCGATGTTATCATAGGGCCTGTCGGCATTGTGATCGCGGACTCCATGCTGGGAGAGATCACGCCTCAGATGGCGCTCGCGGTGGGGCAGAGTCCGGCCAAAAGGATCTTGATTCCGGTAAATTTTTGTGATAACATCATCGTGGGTGTCACGGAGACGTCCATGACGAAAAATGTAGAAAATGCTGTGGATGCACTTGCCAGGCTGATCGGATAAAACAGGAACAGACAGAGAAGAACATTCCGGCAGGAAGCCGGAGAATCAGAATAACGAGATGCGGCAGAAGCCGCAGAGTGACCGATTGGCGACGGGCATCTGTTTGCAGAGCATGGCAGACAAAAACAGTGGATAGAAATAGCTGACAGATATCAGGAAGGTATCAGCTCTTGGCAGAGGGCGGATGCCTTTTTATTATTTCATAGAAAACGGCATTCATGTGAAATAAAAGCCCTCCGGGCGGGACGCGCGGAGATGGGAGGAAGATATGACATTAGAAGAGTTTTTCAGAGAGGTGCCGAAGGCGGCGCTGGCGTTTTCCGGGGGAACGGATTCTGCGTTTCTTATGTGGGCTGCGAAGCATTACGGATGTGATGTGAAAGCCTATTATGTCAGTACGGTGTTTCAGCCGGAGTTTGAGAAAAGAGACGCAATACGGCTGGCCGGGGAGCTGAATGTTCCCCTGAGAATCGTGAAGAAGGATATCCTGGCGGTTCCGGAGGCTGCGGCGAACGGGCCCTGCAGATGTTACTACTGTAAGCGGGCCATATTTACTGCTCTTCGGGAGGCAGCCGGAGAGGACGGATATCCGGTTCTGCTGGATGGAACGAACGCTTCGGACGATGCGGGAGACCGTCCGGGGATGCAGGCACTGGCGGAGCTTGAAGTGCGGTCCCCGCTCCGGGAGTGTGGGATTTCGAAAAAGGAGGTCCGGCGGAGGTCGAAAGAGGCGGGGCTGTTCACATGGGAGAAACCGGCATACGCCTGTCTGGCAACGCGGATTGCTTCGGGAACGCGGATTACAGAGGCAGATCTGGAACGGGCGGAAAGGGCTGAGACTCTGCTTGCGGATCTGGGCTTCCGGGATTTCCGGGTGCGGATCACCGGAGAGGGAGCACGGATACAGGCGACGGAGGAACAGCTTCCCCTTGTGCTGGAGAAAAGAAAGGAGATCACGGGGGCGCTAAAAGATCTGTTTCCTGCGGTTTTGCTGGATCTGGAGGCGCGCACGGGATCTGTGTGAATAGTAGCGTTAGTGTACAGGAGGCAGATTATGGATAATAAACAGGATATACTTAAGCTGCTCCGGGAGGTGGCAGGAGGCACGGTCACCCCGGAGGATGCACTTTTACAGTTGAAAGAAGAGCCCTTTGAGGATCTGGATTACGCCAAGATTGATTATCACCGCAGCGTCCGTCAGGGCGCGGCCGAAGTGATCTACGGCGCGGGGAAAAGCCCGGAGCAGATCGCCGGGATCGTCACAGCCATGGGGAAGCGGGGCGTGAAAAATATTCTGGTGACGCGGATTCATAAGGAGGCGGCAGAATATTTAAAAGAGACTGTCCCGGTGGAGTATCACCCGTTAGCCAGACTGGCAGTAGCATTCCCGGAAGAACGTAAAAAGACGGGAAATATCGTCGTCGCGACCGGGGGGACAAGTGATATCCCTGTGGCAGAAGAGGCGGCTCTGACTGCGGAGACGATGGGGAACAGAGTAACCCGGCTCTATGACGTAGGAGTGGCGGGGCTGCACAGGCTGCTGTCCAATATGGACGTGCTGATGAGCGCCCGGTGCGTGGTCGCTGCAGCGGGCATGGAGGGCGCCCTGGCGTCTGTGATCGGCGGGCTGGTGGACTGCCCTGTGATCGCGGTGCCCACAAGTGTTGGCTACGGGGCCAGCTTCGGAGGATTGTCCGCACTTTTATCCATGCTGAATTCCTGCGCGTCCGGATGCAGTGTGGTAAACATTGATAACGGATTCGGGGCAGGATACCTTGCAAGTATGATCAACCAGATGGAAGGAATAAAGGAGGAACAGACAGAATGAAAACATTATATATCGAATGTAATATGGGGGCGGCAGGCGACATGCTCATGGCGGCGCTGTACGAGCTGCTCGAAGATAAACAGGGATTCCTCGATGTGATGAACGGACTGGGACTGCCGGAAGTCAGCGTGAAAGCTGTCCCGGGCTCCACGTGCGGGATCGCGGGGACGCACATGCAGGTGACGGTAAACGGACAGGAGGAATGTGAGCCGGAGGGGCATCACCATGACCATCATCACAGCGGGCATTTTCACGCGTCACCCGGACATATCGCGGAAGTGATCGATCATATGGAGAGCCTTCCGGCTGAGGTGCGCAAGAGCGCCAGATCCGTGTATGACCGGATTGCCGGGGCGGAGGCAAAGGCCCACGGATGTCCGGTCGGAGATGTACATTTTCACGAAGTGGGAGCGCTGGACGCAGTGGCAGATGTGACGGGAGTCTGTTATGCGATGTATCTGCTCGCACCTGAGAGGGTTGTCGTATCACCGATTCATGTGGGAAGCGGAACTGTCCGCTGCGCCCACGGGGTTATGCCTGTGCCCGCTCCGGCCACGGCGAATCTTCTGGAAGGAATTCCGTTTTATGGCGGCGAGGTGAAAGGCGAGCTGTGTACGCCGACAGGAGCGGCGCTTCTTGCGCATTTTGCCGATGAATTCGGAGCCATGCCTGTCATGAAGGGACAGGGCGTGGGAATCGGGATCGGTACGAAGCAGTTCGGGCAGGCCAATTGTGTGCGTGCGTTTCTCGGAGAGACAGCCGGAGACGGGGCGTCTGCAAAAGACGAATCCCTGAACGGAAAGGCTGACGGAACGATCTCAGAGCTGGTCTGCAATATTGACGATATGACTCCGGAAGCACTTTCCTATGCATGCCGTCGTCTGCTGGAGCTGGGGGCGCTTGATGTTTATACCGTTGCGGGGACAATGAAGAAGGGGCGCCCCGGGCATGTTCTGACCGTGCTGTGCCCTCCGGAGGAAGAAAAACGGCTTGCGCGCTGTATCTTCGAGGAGACGACGACGAACGGCGTCCGCAGCCGCAGGTGCGAAAAGTATTACCTCAGCCCGGGATCTGAGAAGGTACAGACCCGATGGGGTGAGGCGCGGATCAAGACGGCGCAGGGATACGGCGTCAGGCATGTGAAACCGGAGTTTGAGGATGTGGCGGCACTGGCGCGTGCCAACGGGGTCTCATACGGAGAAGCGGCGGAGGAAATCTTAAGGAACTGGAAGGAAGTATGAAGATGAAGAAACGGCTGATTTCGATCCTGCTGTCCGCGGCTATGGCCTGCACGCTGCTGGCGGGATGCAGCAGCGGGAGTGATGCGGGAGGCGCAGCGGCAAAGGCCCGGTCTTCCGGAGAGGAGAAAACGTCTGTTGTGATCGCCATGGACCCGAATTCCGAGCCGGCTGCCGGATTCGATCCCGCATATGGATGGGGCGCGGGCGAGCACGTGCACGAGCCGCTGATTCAGAGTACACTGACTGTGACGAATACGGATCTGACGATCGGGTATGATCTGGCTACAGGTTATACTGTGAGCGGGGACGGGCTCACCTGGACGGTGACGATACGGGACGACGTGAAATTCACGGACGGAGAACCGCTGACCGCGGAGGATGTGGCGTTTACATATAACACGGTGAAAGCGTCCAGTTCCGTGAATGATTTTACAATGCTGGATTCCGCAGAGGCGGTGGATGAGACAACCGTGGTATTTCACATGAACCGCCCGTTTTCCATCTGGCCGTATACGATGGCGGTCGTGGGGATTGTTCCTGAACATGCCTACGACAGTGCCACATACGGATCTGAGCCTGTCGGTTCCGGACGTTATATCCTCAGACAGTGGGACCGGGGCCAGCAGGTGATTCTGGAAGCGAACCCGGACTACTACGGGGAGGAACCTTTGATGAAGCAGGTGACGATCCTGTTTATGGAGGAAGATGCGGCATTCCTGGCGGCTCAGGCAGGGCAGGTGGATCTGGCATACACATCTGCCACTTACTCGGATCAGGAGATTGAAGGTTATGGCCTGGCGTCCTATGCGACGGTGGACAACCGGGGATTTAATCTTCCCGCCGTGCCTGCCGGAACTGACGAAGAGGGGCGGCCTGTAGGAAATGACCTGACTGCGGATGTGCGGGTGCGCCGTGCGATCAATATCGGCGTGGACCGCCAGGAGATGATTGATAATGTGTTAAATGGTTACGGGACGCCGGCTTACAGTATCTGCGACCAGCTTCCGTGGTACAACAGTGCTTCTGAGGTGGAGTACGACCCTGAGGGGGCGGCTGCTCTGCTGGACGAGGCGGAATGGAAGATGGGAGACGACGGTATCCGCGAAAAGGACGGAGTGAAAGCAGAGCTGAATCTGCTCTATTCTGCGGGGGACTCTGTCCGGCAGGCGCTGGCCGCTGATTTTGCGAATCAGATGGCCGAACTTGGTATCTCCTGTACGATCGAAGGAGTGGGCTGGGACACGGCTTATGACAGAGCATTGTCCGATCCGCTGCTGTGGGGCTGGGGAGCCCATATCCCCATGGAGCTGTATAACATTTACCATACCATCGGGGAAAGCGGATCAGCGGAGTACTCACCCTATTCGAATGAAACAGTGGATTCCTATATGGATCAGGCGCTTGCGTCCGTTGATCTGGAAGAATCCTATGCGCTGTGGCAGCAGGCACAGTGGGACGGGACGACGGGAGTGACGCAGGACGGCGACATCCCCTGGGTATGGCTTGTGAATATCGACCACCTCTACTGGGTACGGGACGGGCTTAATGTGGCGGAGCAGAAGATCCATCCGCACGGGCACGGCTGGTCTGTGGTAAATAATGTAGACCGGTGGAGCTGGGAAGGAAAGGAATGATAGTATGAAACACCGTCTGCAGTTTACGGCGAAAAAGCTGGTCCGCATGGCCCTGCTTCTTCTGGGCGTCAGTCTTGTGACGTTTCTGCTGATGTGCGCGTCGCCTCTGGACCCGCTGCAGACCAATGTGGGGCAGGCGGCTCTGGGTTCCATGAGCCCGGAGCAGGTGGCACAGCTTGAGGAATACTGGGGCGTAGACACCCCGGCGGCAGAGCGGTATCTCGGCTGGCTGGGAGATGTGCTGCATGGGGATTTCGGAGTCTCCCTGCTCTACCGCAGGCCGGTGCTTGCTGTGATCGGAGAACGGCTGTCGGGCTCGGTCCTGCTGCTTCTGACTGCCTGGGTGATCTCGGGAGTTCTGGGTGTGGCGCTGGGAGTGACAGCAGGAGCATTCCGCGGACGGTGGCCGGATAAGCTGATCCGGGGGTACTGCCTGCTGATCTCCAGTACGCCTGCTTTCTGGCTGGCGATCCTTCTGCTCCTCATCTTTTCTGTCTGGCTTGGGTGGTTCCCGGTGGGATTCTCTGTTCCCGTGGGGATGGAAGCGGCGGCAGTCACGATCACGGACCGCCTGCACCACGCCATTCTCCCGGCGCTAACCTTAAGTATTACGGGTGTGGCGAACATTGCGCTTCATACAAGAGAAAAGATGGCGGATGTGATGGACTCGGACTATGTGCTCTTTGCCAGGGCGAGGGGAGAATCCACACGGGCCATCGTCCTGCGCCACGGGCTTCGCAATGTGGCTCTTCCGGCGATCACCCTGCAGTTCGCGTCGGTCAGCGAAATCATCGGCGGCTCAGTCCTGGTGGAGCAGGTGTTTTCCTATCCGGGGCTTGGACAGGCCGCAGTTACCGCCGGACTGGGAAGCGATCTGCCATTGCTTTTAGGAATCACGGTCATTACATCCGCGATCGTGTTCGGAGGAAATCTGGCGGCTGATCTTCTCTATGGAGTGGCGGATCCGAAGATACGCAGAAGGGCGGCGGAAGGATGAGCGGGCAGAGATGAGAAGAAGGAAAAGAAGCAAAAGAATGAACAGAAGACAGAGTACACTGATTTTTCTTGCTGTGACAGCTTTGATCCTGGCCGCAGTAACCGTGGCGGGAAGCCTGGTGGAGGAAGCGGCTCTGGAGACGGATTTCACAAGAGCGAATCTCGGGCCCTGCAAAGAGTATCCTTTCGGGACGGACTGGATGGGGCGGGATATGTTTGTGAGGACTCTCGCAGGACTGTCCCTAAGCATCCGCATCGGCGTGCTGACAGCGGCGGTGAGCGCGGTGACAGCTCTGGCGCTGGGAACTGCCGCGGCTGTATCCGGACGAAAGGCGGATGCAGTGATCTCGTGGCTGATTGACCTTGTGATGGGGATTCCGCATATCCTGCTGGTGATGCTGATTTCGATCGCCTGCGGGAAAGGATTTGCAGGCGTTGTGGCCGGAGTGGCCTTGAGTCACTGGCCGTCTCTTGCGCGGGTGATCCGGGGAGAAGTGATCCAGCTGAAACAGGCTCCGTATATCCTGGCAGCGGAGAAGCTGGGGGTATCGGGGCCGTCAATTGTGCGGCGTCATATGTTTCCGCATCTTTTACCGCAGTTTTT
>JAHZHF010000075.1:0-2001 GCA_019420405.1 Clostridiales bacterium | reverse complement strand
TTGACAGGGACGATCCTCTTGTTTCCCCACGCGATCCTCCATGAGGCGAGTGTGACGTTCCTGGGATACGGACTGTCTCCGGAACAGCCGGCGATCGGAGTGATCCTGTCAGAGAGCATGCAGTATCTGACGACGGGGCGGTGGTGGCTGGCGCTGTTTCCCGGACTTTCGCTGGTGGCAGTTGTTGTGCTGTTCGCCCTTCTGGGAGAAAGGGTGCGGAGGCTTCTGGCACCTGCCAGTGCACATGATTAAAAGCTGCGAGGGCTTTTGTGCAAGCACAACGCGTCTGCTGTCAAGTATGATACGGCTGTGAATAGTAACTTATGTTGTAAGATTAGGAGGCGTTTTTGTGGAGCCGATATTGGAGATTGAACATCTGTCGATTTATTTTACCCAATATGAAAAGGGAATCCGTCAGAGACAGCTTCCGGTGATCCGGGATCTGTCTCTTAAGATTATGCCCGGACAGGTGGTGGCTGTGGCGGGGGCGAGCGGATCCGGGAAAAGCCTGCTGGCTCACGGGATACTCGGGATACTTCCATATAACAGTCATATGGAGGGGATGATACGGTATGGCGGCCGTGAACTTACCCGCATGCGGGCGGAGGAACTGCGCGGGCGGGAGATCGCGCTGATCCCCCAGGGAGTGAATTATCTTGACCCGCTCATGAAAGTAGGACCGCAGATCAGAAAGGGGAAAAACGACGCCGGAATCCGGGAGAAGTGCAGAAGGGCGCTTGCGCGTTTTGGCCTGGCAGAAGGGACGGAGGAGCTGTATCCTTTCGAACTGTCAGGCGGCATGGCGCGGCGGGTTCTGACTGCCTCCGCTGTGACAGAATCTCCGAAGCTTATCGTCGCGGACGAGCCGACGCCGGGTCTTGATAATGAGGCGGCAGAACGGATTCTTCAAAGCTTCCGGGAGCTGGCTGATGAAGGTGCAGGGGTGCTCCTGATTACTCACGATCTGAATCTGGCCTGTTCTGTCGCAGACCGGATTGCAGTCTTCTATGCGGGAGAGACGATCGAGGAAGCTGCTGCGGAGGATTTCCGAACTGTATCCGGACTGAGGCATCCCTTTACACAGGCGTTGTGGAATGCCATGCCGGAACACGGATTTACTCCGCTGGCAGGGGAGCAGCCCTATCCCGGTTCTGTGAAAGAGGGCTGCCCGTTTGCCGGGCAGTGCAAGAAGTGCCGGGCTTCCTGCCGCGAGGCGGAGAAGATTCCGCTTAAGCCTTTTGCCGGGGGAATGGTACGGTGTCTTTACCCGGGAGATCCATAGAGTGGGAGGATGAAGATGGTTCTGGAAGCGAGAAATGTGACATTCTACTATCGGGGAAGAAAGAAGTCTCCGGTTCTCAAGGATTATAATATAGCGGTTCGCCCGGGAGAGCGGGTCGGATTGATGGCGCCGAGCGGCCGGGGAAAAACAACGCTGTGCAGGCTGCTGGCGGGGTATGAGAGACCACGGAGCGGAGAGGTAGTGCTCGATGGGAAGCCGGTGGCGGATTATCGCGGCGTCTGCCCGGTTCAGATGGTATGGCAGCATCCGGAGACAGCGGTGGACCCGCTTCTCCGACTGGGGGAGACCCTGGCTGAAACGGGCGGCATAGACAGGCGCCTGCAGGAGGCGCTGCATATTGAAGAAGAGTGGCTTGACCGTTTCCCGTCTGAGCTGTCAGGCGGTGAGCTCCAGCGATTCTGCCTCGCAAGAGCCCTTCATCCGCAGACCAGATTTCTGCTGTGTGACGAGATATCCGCAATGCTCGACCTGGTGACCCAGGCGCAGATCTGGAATTTCCTGCTGGAGGAGGCCGGAAGGCGGGAGATGGGGATGGTCATTGTCAGTCACAGTGATGCCCTTCTGGAGAGGGTGTGCACTCGGATTACAGCTATTTAGTTCCCTAACGTTTTCTGTCAAAATGTGTCCGGAAGCGGAGCGAAGTCCGGAGCCGTCCTCCATCCCCGCAGAATACGTCTTGAGAATCGCCCCTGTTTTCG
>JAHZHF010000074.1:3807-11721 GCA_019420405.1 Clostridiales bacterium | reverse complement strand
CAGTTCTCTCACACGAAAGTTACTATGCCTATATCCAGGCGGCTGTAGACTGTCTCGTACTTGAGATACCCCAGAGCTGTTTTTTAAGGTATATCCACGAGGACGCAGAGCTGTGTTTTGAAGTGCTCCGTGAAATATGCAAAAAGTTTTACCAGATTTCCTACCGTTATGATCAGTCGCAGCTTTTCACTCCGCAGATGAAGCTCATGGTCTATCTTGTGAGGCAGTGGATCGCTTCCGGCGGCTCCTGCTCTTCGCTTACTCTGAACACTTCCAATTCACGCATCGCAGAGGAAGCCGGTTTAAGTCTGCGTACCTTTTACCGCGCTGTGTCCAAATTAAAAGAGCAGAATCTGATTTCCGTGGCTGCCGGAAACATTACATTTACTTCTGCCCAGGCAGAAAAAATGGAGGACTTATTACAGCCCTCCAGGGAGATCGCGGCCCTGCCGGAGTAACAGACAGAGCCGCGCCATTCGCGGTCTTAGCACGAAGTTACGGACAGCCGTCCTCTGCCGGCATGCCGCATATTACTCGTTATATTATCTCATATATTATCTACTATTATCTACAGATGCCTTTCCAGAAATCCGGCGATGATCTCCTTTACCGGGTCCTGCCAGAATGTATTTCCGGCATGCCCCTCTCCTTCCAGAGCGTAAAAGTCTGCAGGAATCCCCTGCTCCGACAATGCGTCATATAGCATTTCGCTCTCTTCTATAGGTACAACCTTATCTTCCGTCCCGTGCAGGATCAGAAACGGGGCGTATACTCAGAGATGTGACTGAGTACGTTTGCGTTCCATCTCGTTTTCTCGTCCTTCATCCCCCTGTCACCCAGGAATTTCACCTCAGGGGTCAGAAGAGTACCCATATTGTTCTTTAGTGACTCGCCGACTCGCCCATCACG
Organism: Clostridiales bacterium; assembly: GCA_019420405.1. GTDB lineage: Bacteria > Bacillota > Clostridia > Lachnospirales > Lachnospiraceae > Mediterraneibacter. Next base: position 10,812 of record JAHZHF010000074.1, on the reverse strand, counting down.
GCGATCCTCTCCGGGTCTACACCATATTGATCCGCATGGGACTTTAAGAAACGGACCGCAGTTTTTACATCCTGCACTGCTCCCGGAAATACCGCCTCCCCGCTCACCCGGTAATCAGCCATTGCGATCTGGTATCCTCTCTCCACCAGATAATTATATTCTGCGGCATACCGCAGAGGCATTGTTCTCCAAAAGCCGCCTCCCGTAAGCCATAATATGGTCGGAAGTTTTTCAGGAAGAGGTGTTCCCTCCGCAATTTCTTTTCCCGTATACCAGATATTCGGCCGCAGGAAGCTGAGTTTGAGAGGTCTTTGCGGTATCCTGGTCTTATCGGGATTCTGGGAATATACGATATCCGGAATCAGCATCACCGGACATCTTTCTTCTTTCACGCAGATCTGTTTCTTCACATTTTTCTCCTCCATCGCACTCAGTATTTGCATTTACAGAACCTCAGTAAGCGCCAGATCCAGCACCTCCACAAAGGTATGTTTTACTTTTGCCGCTGTCTCCACCACTTCCGCATGATCCAGCGGCTGGTCAAGAATTCCCGCCGCGCAGTTAGTGATACAGGAGATACCGAGTACCGGAATCCCCATATGGGCGCACACGATTGCTTCCGGCACAGTGGACATTCCCACTGCGTCCGCCCCCATCGTCCGCGCCATCCGCACCTCTGCCGGCGTCTCATAACACGGACCGGAAAACATCATATACACTCCTTCTTTCAGACCAATCCCTCTCTTAGACGCAAGCTCTTTTAACCGTTTCCGGTACTCTTTCGAATAGGCGTCTGATACATCCGGAAATCTGGGACCGAATTCTTCCATATTCTCTCCGATCAGCGGATTGCTCCCTGAGTAGTTAATATGATCACTGATCAGCATCAGAGTTCCCGGGCCGAATACAGTGTTTACTCCCCCTGCCGCATTGGTGATCACCATTTTCTGGATACCAAGCTTTTTCATCAGCCGCACCGGCAGAGTGATTGTACGCTGGCTGTACCCCTCATAATAATGGACTCTTCCCTGCATTGCGATTACTTTTTTCCCGCATATCTCTCCCAGGACAAACTGCCCCGAATGGCCCGCCACTGTAGATACCGGAAAATCCGGCAGTTGTCCGTACGGGATACAGATCTTATTCTCAATTTTATCCGCATAATCTCCCAGACCGCTTCCCAAAATCAGCCCGATCTCCGGTACACTTCCGTTTCCTTTCTGTAATGCCTTTCTGCCGCATCGCACCGCTTATGGCACCGTCCTGTTAAAACTCTGATTCACCTTTTCCCAGCAGTGCGTCTCTGTCAATCGTTCCTCTCTCTGAAAAATAATCAAGATCAAGATCCTTCAGCTTAACTACCGGTTCATGTGCCACCGCACGTCTGATTTCTTCTTCCAGGCTGATATAACCGCCTCCGGCTCGCCCGGGAAAGATCGGCGGGTTGTTCTCACGATAAAATCCTGCGTTTATCTCCTCAAGTTTCAGGAAGTCTCCATCCTGTACACAGCCCTCCAGTCCGTACCTGCTCTCCATTTCAACCAGTAAGGATCTCATCTCTTCTTTTATTTTCAGTGCTCCGGGATCCGTACCGCTCCAGAGAATGTTAACTGACTCGTCAGGGTCATTTTCCATATCAAAGAGTTCCTCCACACCCCCGCCATAATAATAGTTATACTTGTATTTTTTACTTCTCAGGCTCACCCAGCGCATATTTCCATGACCATATTCCACATACTGGAGGGAGCGGTCTTTCTTTCCATCCCGAATAAAAATCGATTCACCGGGAAGAATGTCCGGATTCGGATACTTCACTCCTGCCGCGTCCAGTACTGTAGGAAGGATATCATTGATATCAACAAATCTCTCATCTCTGCTTCCTGCTTCGATCTTTTCCGGATACCTCATAATGAACGGAATCCGGGCAGATCCGTCATAGGGAAGCATCTTCTGGTATGTCCCGTAGTCCCCCAGCATTTCTCCGTGATCGCTGGTGAATATAATCAATGTATTATCATACTCTCCCATTTCTTTTAACTGACGGATAATTTTTCCGATATTGTAGTCCACAAAAGAGATAGATGCATAATACAGTTCTCTCACCCTCTGCAGATAGCTCTCATCCGGATAGTCCGCAATACATTTCTTCCACTCCGCCAGCCTGGAGATCGGCGTCACCGACTTCTTCACCGGCGGCAGATCCTTTCCTTTATAGAGATCCGCCCAGTTTTCCGGCACATCAAAAGGCGGATGCGGTGCAATAAAACTGCTCCACAGGAAGAACGGCCTCTTTCCTGCATTCTCTTTTAAATGGTGGATGCTCCGCTCTGCCACCCAGGCGCTTCCATGATGCTCTTCGTCAATCAGAGAACGCTGGGGAAGCATATAGAGAAGGTGTCTTACTCCGTGCGGACTCTGCAGTCCGGCATACCCGTTGTCCCTTAAATACATCGTATACTCATCATCTTCCAGGTATCTGGGGATCTCTTCCATCAGTTCCATCTTCGTAAAGCCATTGTGCCTCCGGCAGGGCTGGAAATGCATCTTTCCTATGGCAATGGTATCATATCCCGCATCGGAAAGGAGCTGCGGAAACGTCGGCAAATCTGCGGGGATCACTTTCGGATTTTCCTCAAAGTAATTATCATCGAAGCCATGATATCTCGCGGTAAGGCCGGTAATAATATTGTGCCGCGCAGCCATACAGACGGGATTGTTGGAATACGCGTTTGGATAGCAGCATCCCTCCGCAGCCAGACTGTCAAGATTCGGCGTTTCCATAAAATCATATCCGAGAGCGCGTACCGTATCGTACCGCTGCTGGTCTGTCGTAACCAGTAAAATGTTCGGCTGTTTCATTCTGCTCCCCTCCTATTATCCAGCTCTCTGCGTATTTCCATATACTTTTCATCTGTAAGCTCATAGAAATGCATGGAAATGCTTTTCCTTCCCGTATTATTCATCAAAATGTCCTCCTTTGTCTCTTTCTCATCTTGAAGTAACAGCCCGGTCATGAGCCGCGCGGCCTGAACTGTTGTTTTTTACTGAGAACATTTTATCCCGTTTTTTCTTTTTTCCCTATGCCATTTGGCACGATCAGAAATTTTTATCTATTATATTCAAATTTGTGCTTTACTTTTTGTGTAACTTGTATGCATACCCGGCAAAAGCCGCTCAAGGGGGATCGGATCATCTGACTCCTTCTGCTTCTCTATAAGCAGAGCTCTCATTTTTTCTTTCTTTTCGTCATATTCTTCCCTTACGGCCAGGTTAACCTTCTCATACGGATCATTTTCCAGATTATTTTACGATGGATTAGAAGTATGATATAATGTCCGTACTGTGCGTAATCCGGTTCGTATTGCGCCGCACATTTTTCAAAAGCGCCGCCGGACCTGCGCATCGTTGTATACTGCCGCTGAGGCAATTCAAAAGAAAGAGAGTTATGTGATTTATGAAACCCAGACAAACTTCATCAGAAGACAAGTTTAATAACAAGTGGGGATTCATCCTTTCCTGCATCGGAAGTGCGGTCGGTATGGCCAATATCTGGATGTTTCCATACCGGATCGGTGAATTCGGCGGCGCCGCATTCCTGATCCCTTACATTTTCTTCGTACTGCTTATCGGCTTCACCGGAGTGGTCGGTGAGATGGCATTCGGACGCGCCATGCAGTCCGGACCTCTCGGCGCTTTTAAGAAAGCATTTGAAATGCGTGGTTCCAGGCTCGGAGCTTTCATCGGACTGATCCCGGTCATCGGTTCCCTCGGAATCGCCATCGGATACAGCGTAATCATAGGCTGGATCTTAAAATTTCTTGTAGATTCCATCACAGGAAATATTACAGGTAACTCCGATCCTGCAGCAGTATTTTCCACACTCTCCCGGAATTTCGGAAGCATCCCCTGGCATCTTATCGGACTGGTGCTCGTCCTGATCTGCATGTCATTCGGTATCGCCCGGGGAATTGAAAAGGTCAACAAATTTATGATGCCGGCCTTCTTCGTACTTTTTCTCTTCCTCGCCGTGCGCGTTGCGTTCCTGGACGGATCGGCAGCGGGCTATGCCTATCTCTTTCAGCCGGACTGGTCCGCTATGGCGAATCCGCAGACATGGGTCTACGCTATGGGGCAGGCTTTTTTCTCCCTCTCCATCGCAGGGAGCGGAACCGTCGTGTATGGGAGCTACTTAAAACCGTATGTGGATGTTGTAAGCAGTGCCAAATATGTTTCATTTTTTGATACGATGGCTGCAGTCCTCTCCGGACTTGTCATAATACCGGCTGTTTTTGCCTACGGTATGGAACCTAATTCCGGCCCGGGTCTCCTCTTTATTACAATCCCGGCCGTAATCCAGAGCATCCCGTTCGGACGGATATTTGCCATTATCTTTTTCCTGGCCGTATTCTTTGCGGGGGCTACCTCGCTTATGAATCTTCTGGAGAGCCCGGTGGAAGCGCTCCAGAAACGGCTCGGATGGTCGAGAAAGTTTTCTCTGGCTCTGGTCGGTTTTGTAACCGCTGCAGTCGGCATCTTCGTTGAGGGTGATCTGTTAAGCCCCTGGATGGACAGCATTTCCATCTATGTTATCCCGCTCGGCGCACTCCTTGCAGGAGTCGCAATGTTCTGGGTGTGTGGAGACACATTCGCCCGCAACGCGGTACAGCTCGGGCGAAACCGGACGCTGGGGAAATGGTTTAAGCCGATGACAAAATATGTGTTCTGCGGAGTGGCAGTACTCGTATATGTATTGGGGATCTTCTTCGGGGGAATCGGCTGATTATCCCGGTTTAACGGAATACTTTTCTGTATAAAAAACAAAGGGGAACGCAACTGGCCTCATATGCATATTGGCCAATCGCGTTCCCTTTCCTTTAGTTCTTTTTTCTGTTTTCTGAAACAATCCTTTCAAGACTCGCTCCCGCAAAATCAATCAGGTTCATACTTTCTTCATACACGTAACAGCCATCGCTCCGGGACCGATATGGCAGGCCACGCTCAGAGAAAGCGGGCCTTCTACGATATCATATCCCGGGAACCTTCCTTCGATCTCACCTTTCCACTCCTGCGCCTCTTCTTTTGAGCAGGTATAGGCCATTCCCAGTACCATGTCGTCTTTTACATCTGCAAACCGCTCACTCAGGTCTTTTTCAATGGCGTTTAACATGGTCTTTTTCGCCGCTTTCCAGCCGCGCACTTTCGCATACGCATCCAGCTTTTCACCCTGAATCTGGAGGACGGGCTTTAAGTTCAGAACTGTTCCGAGAGCGGCGGCGGCAGGCGTAACTCTGCCTCCCTTTTTCAGGTATTTCAGAGTGTCTACAGTAATATAGATGCTTGACAGCATTTTCTCACGTTCCAGGACCTCTTTAATTTCGGACGCTGACTTCCCTTCATCGCGCAGCTTCATTGCATCATACACAGACTGTTCCTGTGTCACAGAAATCCGCTGGTTGTCCACAACCTGCACCCGTCCCTTATACTCTGCGGCAATGGACATGGCCGTAGAACAGGTGCTGGAAAGGCCGCTGGACATGGGGATGCATACAATTTCATCATAGTCTTTCAGCACCTTTTCCCAGAGTTCCATCACATGTCCGGGCGAAGGCTGGGAAGTGGAAATATCAGAGTCCGCCTTCAGCCTCTCATAAAATTCTTTCTGACTCAGAGTGATGTCTTCCAGATAAAGTTCTCCGTCGATGAAAAACGGCATGGGGAGCACATAAATTCCAAGCTCCTCACCTTTCTTCTGGGTGATTCCGCTGTTACTGTCCGTAACAATCGCCACTTTACTCATAATCTGTTCTCCTCATTGTCTTTGATCTTTAATTTTTAAAGCTGTGGATCGGAGCAGGAATTCTTCCCTCCCTGCTGATAAATGCCTCACATCCGAACTCATTGACCGGCATGATCGGAGCATAGCCCAAAAGTCCGCCAAACTCCGCGGTATCTCCGACATCCTTTCCAATCACCGGAATCAGGCGCACTGCCGTTGTCTTCTGGTTGACCATACCGATCGCCATCTCATCCGCAATGATTCCGGAGATTGTAGCCGCGCTTGTCTTTCCGGGGATTGCAATCATATCAAGTCCGACGGAGCAGACGCATGTCATGGCTTCCAGCTTCTCTAATGTAAGTGATCCGGCGTGAACCGCATCGATCATCCCCTGATCCTCGCTGACCGGGATGAACGCCCCGCTTAAACCGCCCACATAGGAGGATGCCATTACACCGCCTTTCTTCACCTGATCATTTAAGAGAGCAAGTGCCGCCGTCGTCCCCGGCGCGCCCACACGCTCCAGACCGATCTCTTCCAGGATTTCCGCTACACTGTCTCCCACTGCCGGGGTCGGTGCAAGGGAGAGATCCACGATTCCAAATGGAATCCCAAGACGGCGGGAAGCTTCTCCCGCCACAAGCTGACCCACACGGGTCACTTTGAACGCAGTCTTTTTGATCGTCTCACAGAGATCCTCAAACCCTTTTCCGCGCACCTTTTCCAGCGCTTTCTTCACCACGCCCGGACCGCTGACGCCCACATTGATCACCGCATCTCCCTCAGTCACTCCAAGGAATGCTCCCGCCATAAACGGATTATCGTCCGGCGCGTTACAGAAGATTACAAGCTTTGCGCAGCCAAGAGAATCTTTCTCTTTTGTCGCTTCCGCCGTCGCCTTCACCATCTCACCGCAGAGCCGGACCGCATCCATATCGATTCCGGTCTTAGTAGATCCCACATTCACAGAGCTGCAGATACGCTCCGTCTCGGAGAGTGCCTGAGGAATCGAACGGATCAGGTTCTCATCACTCTTTGTCATCCCCTTTGACACGAGCGCCGAGTAACCGCCGATAAAGTTCACACCCACAGTCTGAGCCGCCCGGTCCAGTGTCCTTGCAATTGTCACAAAATCCTCCGGAGTCCTGCACGCCGCTCCTCCCACCAGGGCGATGGGGGTCACGGAAATCCTCTTATTCACAATCGGAATCCCAAACTCTTTCTCAATA
>JAHZHF010000074.1:0-3797 GCA_019420405.1 Clostridiales bacterium | reverse complement strand
GACAGAAACAAGCTCTTTCGCTGTAACAGTAATTTTCTCATATATCTTCCGGTTCAATTCATTCAGGTCAGAGTCGATGCAGTCCAGCAGGCTGATTCCCAGCGTAATGGTTCTCACGTCCAGGTTCTCATGCTCGATCATCTTATTTGTCTCTGACACTTCGTACATATTGATCATATTCTTTTATCCTCGCTATCTCCTGTCAATTCCTGCCCGCAGCAGACTGCAGGCACACGGCTGATCTGTTTCCGGCCGTCCGCATCCGCTCAGCCACCGTATAACCGGACGCATCCCTACAGCCGGTGCATCTTCTCAAAGATTTCTTCCCGCTGGCATCGGATGCTCACGCCGATCTCGTCTCCCAGCTTCTCCATCTCGTCGCACAGCACGGTGAAATCCTTCTCCAGAGAACTTACATCGGCGATCACCATCATATTAAAATAGCCCTGTATGATCGTCTGGGAGATATCCAGAATATTGATCTGGTTCTCCGCCAGATAGGTACATACTTTCGCGACGATTCCCACTGTGTCTTTTCCAAGCACTGTTACAATACATTTCTTCATGATTTTTCTCCTTCTCCTCCTCAGCCGGACTGCATCCGTCACACTGTGATGATATCCGAAACAGCGTCTCTGCCGGCCACAAACATATCCAGATCCTCGCCGCGGTAATCGTTGTCCGCCAGGGTGACCTCCAGCTTGACTGTCTCATATGCAAGCCTTGCGTAATTGTTCTCTTTGCTCAAATGTCCCAGGACAATATGCTTCAGATTATCATGTAGTATATCACAAAGCAGACGGCCTGACAATTCATTTGAGAGATGCCCTTTATCCCCGAGAATCCGCTGTTTTAAATAATACGGATAACCGCCCACTTCCAGCATGTGAACGTCGTGGTTTGCCTCAAGCAGCACGGCGTCCAGATTCTTTAAATGTTCTACCGTATAGTCGTCGTATTTTCCCAGATCCGTCGCCACAGCCACTGATTTCCCGCCGCACTCCAGCCGGTATCCGGATGGCTCGTTGGCGTCGTGTGAAATAGCAAAAGGGTTCACCGTCACATCTCCGAGGGTGAACGGCTCGTCCGTATGTATGGGGTGGAAGATCCCCTCAGGCACCTTTCCGAGTCCCGAGTAGTTTCTGATCCCCTCGATCGTCCCCGGCGTCGCATAGACCGGAACCTCATATTTCCTGCTGAACACACCGAGACCCTGGATATGGTCCGAGTGCTCGTGGGTGATCAGTATTCCGTCCAGTTCCTCTCCCTTGATCTCCAGCTTCTTTAAGCCTTCCTCAATCCGCTTCTTGCTGATCCCTGTATCTACAAGCAGGTGCGTGTGATCGCTTCCCACGTAGATACAGTTGCCGCTGCTTCCGCTGGCAATGCTGCACATTCTCATGATTTCAATCTCTCTCCTATTTCTCTTTTTGTCTCTTCAAAACTGCCGCTGTTGTCGATGACCACACCGCACGCTCTGCGGAATGCATCTTCCGCGGGCTGGGATGCCATCATCTGTGTGATCTTCTCATCCGTATACCCCCGGGAAGCCTTAAGCCTCCTGCGCCGCACGGACTCTTCCGCATAAATATACCAGAGTTCGCCGCACAGCTCTGATCCCACTTCTGTAAGAAGCGCCGACTCCACAATATAAAGTCCGGCTCCCGCTTCTGCCCGGCGGGCAATGTCCTCTCTCACCCACCGGAGCACTTCCGGGTGGACGATGCCGTTTAAAACTTTCAGTTCTTCTTCATCTGAGAAGACGATGCCGCCAAGCCTGCCCCGGTCCAGTTCTCCGTCCCGGCCGACCACCACCTCTCCAAAGTGCTCCACAATCTTCCGGAAGCACTCTGTCCCGCTCTTCTGCAGGTTTCTCGCCGTCTCATCCATCTGACAGACATAAGCCCCGTATTCCTGCTCCAGATATTGGAGCACCTCGCTCTTTCCGGAGCCTACGCCTCCTGTAATTCCGATTACCTTCATCTCTATTTCGCCTCGTACCAGTTCTCTCCGGTATGCATATCTGCAATCAGGGGAACCGAGAGTTCCGCCGCATGTTCCATCTTATCCTTCAGGATCTCCTTTACTTCCTCCACCTCAGCCTTATCAGCCTCGATCAGAAGTTCGTCGTGCACCTGGAGGATCAGCCGGGATTTCAGTCCCCGCTTTTTCAGCTCCTCATTCACGCCGATCATGGCGATCTTGATAATATCCGCTGCGCTTCCCTGAATCGGCGCGTTCATGGCAACTCTCTCGCCGAAACTGCGCTGCATGAAATTGCTTGATTTCAGCTCGGGAACCGGACGCCTCCGTCCATAGAGGGTGACTGCGTATCCTTCCTCCTTCGCGTGCGCAACCGAATCGTCCAGGAACTTCTTAACCCCCGGATAAGTTTCAAAATAGTGTTCGATATACTGAGCCGCCTCTTTCCTCGTGATACTCAAATCCTGACTCAGCCCGAAAGAACTGATCCCGTATACGATCCCGAAGTTTACTGCCTTGGCGTTGCGCCGCTGCAGATCTGTCACTTCATCAAAGGGAGTGTGGAATACCTGGGACGCGGTCATCCGGTGGATATCCCTCGCCTCCCGGTACGCCTGTATGAGCTGCTCATCCCCCGAGCAGTGCGCCAGAATACGCAGCTCGATCTGGGAGTAATCCGCATCCACAAACACGCATCCCTCTTTAGGCACAAATACCTTTCGAATCAGACGCCCCAGCTCCATCCTCACCGGGATATTCTGGAGATTGGGCTCCGTACTGCTCAAGCGCCCTGTCGCCGTGACCGTCTGGTTAAATTTCCCGTGTATCCGCCCGTCACTTCCGATAAACACGGCAAGCCCGTCCGCATAAGTGGATTTCAGCTTGGCAAGCTGTCTGTATTCCAGAATCTTCGCCACAATCGGGTAATCCGGTGCCAGCTTATCCAGCACATCCGCCGCAGTGGAGTACCCGGTCTTCGTCTTCTTCGCATGAGGCATCCCCAGCTTATCAAAGAGAATGACGCCGAGCTGTTTCGGGGAATTGATATTGAACTCTTCCCCCGCCAGATCATAGATCTCCTGCTCCAGCTCCACGATCCTTCCGCCAAGCTGGTCCCCGTATGCCTTCAAAGCTTCCGCTTCCACCTGCACACCTGCACGTTCCATATCGGAGAGCGTAAATACAAGAGGCATCTCAATCTCATGGAACAGCCGGCTCATCTCCGTGTCCTCAAGCTTTTTCTCCAGAACCGGGACTGCTGCATAGGATGTATAAGCCTCATAGCATGACTTTGTCATCTCGTCTGCTTTCTCATCCACAAGCAGCCCGAGATGCTCCCTTGCCACATCCTCGCAGTCATAGTCGCTCTTTAACGGATTTAACAGGTATGCCGCCACGATCCCGTCAAAGAACCCATCCGGACTATTCTCCGCCTCCGGATCCAGGCTGAGATAAGGAAGTGCTTCCTTTAAATTACACATGGAGAAGCATTTCACCTTCCGGGCCAGATCTGAGAGCCCTGCGAACAGCCTGTCCATGTCCGTTTCCATATCGCATGGAATCGTATAGATCTTATCCTCCCCATATGCGATGGAAATCCGCCCAAACCCTGACGGATGTACAAAAAGGGGAGGGATATTTCCCGCATCTTTGCTCAGAGCCGCTCCCACGCGCTCCGAAGCGGCAGCCTCCGCGAAAATTTTCTCAATCTCCTCTTTCTCCGTGATCTCCCGGAACGCCTTCTCGATCTCCTGTACCTCAGCCTTAAGATCAAACCGGCTCAGCATGTTCTTAAACTGCAGCCGCTGGAAAAT
>JAHZHF010000073.1 GCA_019420405.1 Clostridiales bacterium | reverse complement strand
CCTTAAACAACTCTTCGGATTCTTAGATTCTTCCCAGATTCCGGAACGAAGCATGGAACTCCTGTCCCTTCATCAGAATACGCGTTACGAAATATCCGATCCGATTCCGGACGTTTTTGAACGGAAACTGTTAGTGCACTAAATAGCTGAAATCAGTCATTATATCCATTCGGATTCTGGCTCTGCCATCTCCAGGAATCCTCACACATCTCCTCCAGGCCGCGCTCTGCCACCCAATGCAGCTCTTCTTTTGCCTTTGTCGCATCACAGTAGCATGTGGCGATATCTCCGGCACGGCGCGGTTTAATCTGATACGGTATCTCCTTTCCGCAGGCTTTGGAGAATGCCTTCACCATATCCAGGACAGAATATCCGTTTCCGGTTCCGAGATTGTAAACGGATACGCCCGCTTTCTCACGTAACTTCTCAACAGCGCGCACATGTCCGACCGCCAAATCTACCACGTGGATATAATCGCGCACTCCGGTTCCGTCCGGCGTGTCGTAATCGTTTCCGAATACCCCCAGGCACTCCAGCTTTCCGATGGCAACCTGCGTGATGTACGGCATCAGATTGTTCGGGATTCCCTTCGGATCCTCGCCGATGAGACCGCTCTTGTGTGCTCCGATGGGGTTAAAGTATCTTAAGAGCACTACATTCCACTCCGGATCTGCCGTGTGAAGGTCTGTCAGAATCTGCTCCAGCATCCACTTCGTCCATCCGTACGGGTTCGTGCAGGTTCCCTTCGGACACTCCTCCGTGATCGGAATGAACGCCGGATCTCCGTATACCGTAGCCGATGAGCTGAAAATGATATTTTTCACGCCGTGATTTCTCATAACATCGCAAAGAGTAATTGTTCCGCCGATGTTGTTCTCATAGTACTCCAGCGGTTTCTGCACGGATTCCCCTACTGCCTTAAGTCCGGCAAAATGGATCACCGATTCCACATCTTCCTTATCAAATACTTCGTTTAATCCTTCTTTGTCACGGATGTCCACCTTATAAAATCTGAGATCCTTCCCTGTGATCTGCTTCACTCTCTCCAGTGCTTTCTCCGACGCGTTGTACAGATTGTCAACAACTGCCACGTCATACCCTGCGTTTAAGAGTTCCACACATGTATGGCTGCCGATAAATCCGGCGCCGCCTGTTACTAAGATTGCCATGATACATCCTCCTTTATTTTATGCCGCCAGCGGAATCTCTCTTCCGCTTTCTTCGTCCAGTATACCACTCGGGCCTGGAAAAAGCTTTATATTTTTAGCTCATATACTGGTAAAAATGTTGCATGTTATTCCCACAGCTTCTGCGGATAAAGTCCCTCGTCCTTTAACGACTGAACCGCCGCCACAACAACAGGCTTATCTTCCTTATATGTAACGCCGTACCACTTATCCTCGGACTCCAGCACCTTCACCGCAGCGCGCCCCTCCTCAAGCAGGCTGCTGACTACTGCCGGAAGGAAATACTCGCATTTCATCGGGTTTTCTTTCAGCCCTTTTTCAAGAAATGCCGGGAATCCTGACTGGATCTCATCCAGGATACTGCGTGTAAAGCCCCACATATTCATGGACACAAGAGTATCGCCGTCGATCGCATTCCAGGTTGCTCCGTCGTCCTCGGAATATGCGATGCCGCCGTCCCTCTTCTCAATCCGGGTGCGCTCGGTCACGCTGACCAGCTCATTATCCGCATTCAGTCCGCACACGCCTCTCGCCACATGCCCATTGTCTGTCACTGTATTTTTCAGACGGTATCCCACCATTGTATAACGGTATTTATCGTCATCCTCATGTGTCGTCAGATAGTCATAGATGGTCTGAAATGCATGACGTCCGTAATAATCGTCTGCGTTGATCACGGCGAACGGCCCGTCGATCTCACTGATGGCGCTCAACACCGCATGAGCGGTTCCCCACGGCTTCACGCGTCCCTCCGGAATCTCAAAGCCTTCCGGAATATTCTCAAGCTCCTGGAATACATATGCTGCTTCCATCACTTTCTCAATCCGTTTCCCAACCGCTTCTTTGAAATCAGCCTCATTTTCTTTTTTAATAATGAATACCACTTTCTCAAATCCTGCGCGTTTTGCGTCGTAGATCGAGAAATCCATGATAATATGTCCCTCTCTATCCACCGGGTCGATCTGTTTCAGCCCGCCGTATCGGCTTCCCATACCTGCCGCCATGATAACTAAAACCGGTTTCTTCATTGCATATGCCCTCCTGAAATCTAATATCCTCTTCGGAATGCGCGTTTTTTCACTCTCCGCGCCTTTTCCCGTTTCATTGTATGATAAACGTGCATGATTTTCAAGATTTAACTTGACTGTAAAGGAGGTTGACACCCTATACTTGGCTCAGATAAGATAGAACAGCAAGGGGGTTTTTACCATGACAATCAAAGAAATTGAAAACTTATCTGGAATGACCCGGGCCAACATCCGCTTCTATGAATCGGAAGGACTTTTAACTCCGGCCCGTGACTCAAACGGATACAGAAATTATACAGAAAAAGATCTGGAAACACTCAAACGCATCCGCCTGCTCCGCACCCTCCATCTGAGCCTGGATGCCATCCGTGCCGTGGCTGATGGCACCCGGCAGCTTGATGAAGTACTTCTGAATCATCTCAAGCACCTGGAGGAAGAGGAAGCCGGACTTGTCCAGTGCCGGGAAATCTGCGAACAGATCTGCCGGGATCATGCAGCCTATAAAACATTTGACGCGCAGCATTACCTTGATCTCTTAAGCGTGCCTCAGCACAGCACTCCGCCGGAGCTAAAGGAGGATTCTGTCCCCAAGGTGACTGCTCCGTGGAGACGTTTTTTTGCCCGGGATATTGACTTTATGCTCTATTCACTGATCGTCGATGCATTCGGCGCTCTTGTACTAGGCGTGAATATTGAATCCGAAGCTTCCCTGAACTCTCAGTTTCTCTTCGTACTGTTTCTCAGTGGTCTGCTGAGCATGGTCACTCAGTGCGGAATGACGCTTCTGATTGAGCCCCTCTTCCTCACACTGACAGGAACGACTCCGGGCAAGCTCTGTTTTGGCCTTAAGGTAACGGCGCCCGGCGGGAAAAAACTCACCTACAAAGAAGCGTTCAGACGTACCTGGGATGTGATAAGGAAAGGTTATGGTTTCTTTATCCCCATATACTGGCTTATCCGCCTGTACAAATCATATAAAGCGTGCAAACAGGAGGAGACGCTTTACTGGGAGGAAAACTCCATCCTGCACTTAAAGTCCGAAAACCTTCCTCTTGGAATCCTGGCCTGGCTGGCGCTGACTCCGCTTTGCATGCTTTTAACCTCTCACCTGAACCACATGGCCGCGCTCCCGACCAACCGCGCGCCTCTCACAGCAGCACAGTTCTGTGAGAATTTCAACGATTCCCAGGATTTCTTCGGGATCGAACACCAGTTAAACCTCCCGTCCTCCTTCTCCATGGGACTCGGAGGGATTCCCGATTCCGCCCAGTATCTGGATCAGAACGGGGAATGGACAAAAAGCCCAGGCAAACCCTACAGCACGCCGGCTGAGGAGTTTGCTCCGCTCCCGGAATTCCGGTTTACGGAAAAAGACGGTTCACTTACAGAAGTCGGATTTACTTATTCTGTAGAAAACAGAAATGTAAAGATCTCATCCTACGGAGAAAGCATGGCTCTGGCGGCGGTCTCCTATATCTGCGCACAGGAAGACTACTCCTTCCAGCCGGATACTCCGGAAGAGATTTTTGAAAAGATCAAAGAGAAAGCATCTTTCTTCGAGGACTTTACGTTCACATCCGCGGGAGTTACTCTGACCTGTGATTTTAATTACAGCGGATACGATCTGACGTACGGATCATATGAGACTTATGTGCTGGAGCCGGTGTACGGGGAAGATGCGCAGTTTAGCGTGGATTTCTCGATGGATTCCGGGACACAGGAAGGGTTTGGGACACCCTGAAACTCGATTGGGGACGTAGTAAAATGCGATTTTACTACGTCCCCAATCTACTAAAATGCCTCAAATCCCGGGTACACTGCCCCTGCCCCCAGCTCCTCCTCTATCCGAATCAGCTGGTTATACTTCGCCACACGTTCGCTCCTGCTCGGCGCCCCCGTCTTGATCTGTCCCGTATTAAGTGCCACCGCCAAATCGGCAATTGTCGTATCCTCCGTTTCGCCGGAACGGTGAGATGTTACCGCCGTGTAACCTGCCTTATGGGCCATTTTAATAGCCTCCAATGTCTCTGACACGGAGCCGATCTGGTTTAACTTAATCAGAATTGAATTGCCGCAGCCCATGTCGATTCCCTTTTTCAGACGTTCTGTGTTCGTTACAAACAGATCATCTCCCACAAGCTGGACTTTATCCCCCAGCTCTTTGGTCATGAGCTGCCATCCTTCCCAGTCTTCCTCATCCAGGCCATCCTCAATAGAGTAGATCGGATATTTCTCAACCAGTGCTTTCCAGTGTTCTACAAGTTCTGCGGACGTAAATCTCTTCCCGCACTTCGGAAGCACATATTCGCCCTTTTTCCCACTCTTCCACTCGCTCGAAGCCGCGTCCATTGCAAGGACAAAGTCTTTTCCCGGCTCATATCCCGTGTCACGCACAGCCTGCAGGATATACTCAACCGCCTCCTCGTCGCTGCCCAGATCCGGGGCAAATCCGCCTTCGTCTCCGACTGCTGTCGCCAGCCCTTTTGATTTCAGGAGAGCCGCAAGTGCATGGAACACCTCCGTACACCACCTCAGCCCTTCCGTAAAGCTTCCCGCTCCGGCCGGCATGATCATAAATTCCTGCACATCCACAGTATTTGCCGCATGAGCCCCTCCGTTTAAGATATTCATCATCGGTACCGGAAGGCGGTTCGCGTTTATGCCTCCCAGAAAGCGGTAAAGTGGGATCTCCAGGGAAGCCGCCGCAGCTCTCGCGCACGCGATGGATACGGCCAGGATCGCATTTGCGCCCAGTTTTGACTTGTCTTTTGTCCCGTCCGCCTCGATCATCGCCCGGTCTATTGCATAGGTATCGTCCGCCCGCATGCCGCAGAGTACGCTGTTTATCACTGTATTTATATTCTCCACGGCTTTGGAAACGCCCTTTCCGCCAAACCTGCTCCTGTCTCCATCTCTAAGCTCCAGCGCCTCGAACTCCCCTGTGGAAGCGCCGCTGGGAGCCGCACCTCTCGCCACGGTTCCATCCGCAAGATGCACTTCCGCCTCAACCGTAGGATTGCCTCTGGAATCAATAATTTCCCTTCCAATTACTTTTTCAATCTTTAAATAATCCATATCTGTTTCTTCCTTTCCCGGAACTCTTCTGCCCTGTATCAGGCATATCAGGGCAAAAGGAGGTTCCATGAATGATTCACATAAAGTTAGGTTTAACTAACTATATGTATCTTACCAGAATTAAAGAAACAGTTCAAGTTTATCTTTTCCCTTTTGTGCCTTTTTATACTCTCTCTTATGCGCTCTTTATAAAAAAGCCGCCAGTCTCTCCACATCCTCCATTCTCACTGCCCAGCTTACGGCAAAGCGGACTACGGTATGCTCATCGTCCAGCTTCGACCAGAAGCTGAATCGCACTTCCCTGCTCAGGCGTTCCATCCTTTTATTCTCCAGAATCACAAAGATCTGATTAGTAGGGGAATCAACATAAAACCTGTATCCCTTCTCCCTGAAAATATCCTTCATACGGTTTGCGGCCTCAATTGCCTTTCTGCTGATTCTGAAATACAAATCATCCGTAAACAGAGTGTCAAACTGAACTCCCAGAAGTCTTCCCTTTGCAAGGAGCGCCCCCTGCTGCTTAATCATTGTCAAAAAATGAGGCGGAACATTTTCCTTTGTAAACACAACCGCCTCTCCGCAAAGAGCCCCCGCCTTTGTCCCGCCGATATAGAACACGTCACTATATTCCGCAATATCCTTCAGGCTTACATCGGTTCCGTCTGCTGTCAGCCCGTATCCGAGCCTCGCGCCGTCCAGATAGAGCGGAATCCCGAATCTGCCGCAGAGATCGGACAACTCCGCCAGCTCTCCCTTCGTATACAGCGTGCCGTATTCCGTCGGATGAGAGATGTAAACCATCCCGGGGAATACCATATGCTCCCGGTTTTCATCTTCATAAAACGCTCCAAGGTATTCTTCCAGCTCTTCTGCTGATATCTTGCCGTTGTCCTGAGGCAGTGTGAGCACCTTGTGTCCGGCATACTCAATGGCTCCGGCTTCATGGGTGTTCACATGTCCGGTTTGTGCCGCAATCACTCCTTCATATGGCTTTAACATAGAACTGATCACCGCCTGATTCGTCTGTGTTCCGCCCACAAGGAAATATATCTCCGCTTCCGGGCAGCCGCATGCTCTGCGGATCTTCTCCTTCGCCGACTCACAGTATCGGTCCGTTCCGTAGCCCGGAAGCTGTTCCATATTCGTCCGAATCAGGGCATCCATCACTTTTTCGTGGGCCCCTTCCGAATAGTCGTTTTCAAAATAGAGCATTATCGTTTCGCCTTTCTCTGAGTTGATCCTTTTTTCCTTCTGCCGCCTGTTTTCTTTTTCACACTGAATCCAAAGGTGCCGAGCTTCTTTCCCAGCCCCAGGTATTCCCCATGTGAATAGGCCATAAGCCCCGTCTGATTCAGATCAAACTTTCCGTTTCCATCCAGATATGCCTCATCCGCTCTGACCGCTGTCACTTCCGCCAGAAACATATGATGGCTTCCCAGCTCCTGTACCTCTTTTACCCTGCACTCAATGTTCACCGGAGATTCCCTGATCACCGGCGCATATTCAAGGGAGGACGCTTTTTCCGCTGTCAGGCCGCACTCCTTCCATTTATCTACCTGACGCCCTGACCGCACTCCGCAGTAATCTGCCGCATTCGCAAGTTTCTCTGTGGTCAGGTTGATGACGAATTCACCGCTTTCTTTTATCATATGGTAGGAATACCTCTCCGGCCTCACAGAGATATACACCATGGCCGGATTGGTGCACACAGTTCCCGTCCATGCGATAGTCAGGATATTCGAATTTCCCGCCCGATCCGCGGTGCTGACCATAACAGCAGGAAGAGGATAGAGCATATTCCCCGGTTTCCATACCTGTTTTCCCATTTTATGTTCTCCATTCTGCCTTTTCTATTGTTGAAGCGCTCCCACGAGCGTCGGCACAAGCTGCTTCTTCCTCGACACCACTCCGCGGAGCATAATCTGCTCTGTGTCATCCGGAAGATCATAAGCATTAAGTATCTTCTCCCTTGCTTCAGGTCCGCAGCAGAGGAGCTCCGATGACTCCGTGATAATATTGGTAAGCATGAAGAAAATCATATTCAGGCTGTGATTCTGCCTGGCTTTCTCCAGATGAGGCTCCACAATCTCCTTGATCTCTTTTAATTCTTCTGCACTCATGGAATTCACCTGTCCCACGCCAAATACAGTATCATTCACCGTAAACTGTTTGAAATCAAGGAAACAGATTTCCTCCGCACTCTTTCCTTTCAGGTTACTTCCCGCATTGAACATCTCCTGAGCCAGCGTTTCAATCTCAACTCCCGCGATCTTCGCAAGCGCTCTTGCCGACTGTTCGTCCAGCGGCGTGCAGGTAGGCGAGCGGAACATAAGCGTATCTGAAATAATAGCAGAACACAGAAGCGCCGCATGAACCGGTTCTACGAGAACGCACTCTTCCTGATAAATCTGATATACAATCGTCGCAGTACAGCCTACCGGCTGGTTCCGGAAAAATACAGGTCCCATGGTCTCAATACTCCGGCCCAGCCTGTGATGGTCAATGATCTCAAGAACATCCGCTTCTTCAACTCCGTCTACAGCCTGGCTTTTTTCATTATGATCTACCAGAATCACCCGCTTTTTCTTTGCATTCAAAAGTCGTCTTCTGGAGAGAAGCCCCACAAATCTTCCCTTATTGTCCACGATAGGGAAGTCACGGAACCTTTTCTTCGCCATCACTTCCTTTGCGTCATCTACATAGTCCTTCATCTTAAATGTCACCAGATTATCCCGTGTCATAAAATACTTAACCGGTATACTCTGATTGATATGCTGGGCTGCCGTAAATGTGTCATGCCCGGTGCGTATAATCACGATCTGCTTTTCTTCCGCCTGGCGGATAATCCGATCTGAAACAGGCGCGTTCTGGCACACAACCATACACCCCGCATTCATATCCACCGCGCACTGCTGGGCGTCTTTTCGGTCGCCCATTATCACGAGATCATCTTTGCTGATAAAATCCGACATCAAAATCTTGCTGGACGCCGCGATCACAACCTTTCCGTTAGAGAGATAACTGTGTTCATTTCCCGTCAGAATCTCTCCGTCTACCGCTCTCGCGATATTTCTGTACTGAGTTCTGGCCTTCGCAAGAATAGTGCTGTCGTATACATCCATATAAGTCTTGGCAATGTCTCCGATGGTAATCACGCCTTCCAGCTTCCCATTCCTTGTCACAGGGAGAGTATGTATATTATATTCTCTCATTTTCTCCCATGCGGTGCGGATCGAAATACTGCTTCTTAAGCCCTCCACTTCTTTTAGTTCCACATCCTTGATCTGCTCTCTCAAGTCTGACAGAAGTCTCGGAGCTTTCACCCCAAAGCGCTCCAGTACATACTGTGTCTCCTCGTTAAGCTGTCCGGCGCGTCGTGCTTCGTAAGACTGACCTGTCAGTTTTGTTTTCAGCGCCGCGTAGGCGATAGCGGAACAGATCGAATCCGTATCCGGATTCTTATGCCCTACGACATAAACCTTTCTCTCTTTTTCTCTGCTCATATAAACCACTCCCATTTATCCGGCACTCAGCAGGGAAGCCAGCCTCCCTCCGGCGCCCTCTTTCTGCCATGTAAACCGGGCTGCACGTATGCGATTATGATCCCGGCTCTTAGTAAAGCTTGCCATTTTTTTCGAACATAGTCAACCGGATTTTGTATGTTTTCTGTATATTTAAGAGTACATTTTCCCTCTGCCTCCAATCCTTTATCAAATTTTCAGCTATAAAGTTCACTAACGGCCTTTTGCAAAACATCCCTCCCCGCTTCCGGACGTTTCTGAAGAAAAGTGTTATCGGACTAAATAGCTGAACTGTTACGTTTTTTTCAAGTCCCCCATCCTGCCTGTTGTTTTTTCCCTCCGGAATATGGTATACTATGAGCATTGAAATTATATCAAAGTAAGTTGAGGTGCTGTACAATGAGTGAAGAAATGAAAGTAGAAATGCAGACAAACGAAGCTGCTGAAAATGCGGCGGAAGAAACCACTGAAACAATGGCTGACTACGAAGATCATTTTGACGACGCCAATCCCTGGAACAGGGTTACAGAATATATGGAGAAAAAGACTGTTCTCCCGCTCAAGGTGGAAGGCGTAGTAAACGGCGGCGTCATTGTTATGGTGGAAGGATTAAGAGGATTCGTTCCCGCCTCCAAGCTGTCTCTCTCCTACATCGAGGATCTTGAGACATACCTTCTCAAGGATATCGAGGCGCAGGTTATCGACGTTGACCAGGCAAATAACCGCCTTGTTCTCTCCGCGCGCGAGATTCTGAAAGAGAAAGAGCGCAAGGCACGCGAAGAACAGATCGCAAACCTGAAAGTCGGCACAGTCCTGGAAGGAACTGTTGAGACGCTCCAGAATTATGGTGCGTTCATCAAACTTGAGAACGGACTTTCCGGCCTCGTTCACGTATCCCAGATTTCTCAGAAACGTGTAAAGGTTCCTTCAGACGTGCTCAATGTGGGCGATAAAGTAACTGTCAAAGTAATCGGAATCAAAGACGGTAAAGTCAGCCTGAGCATGAAAGCTCTTGAGGAAGTTAAAGAAGAGCCGGAGGAGAAGGTAGTCATTCCGAAGAGTGAGAACATCGGTACAAGCCTGGGGGATCTCTTCAAGAACCTGAAATTCTGATTTGATTCATCGAACCTAAGAAATGCAAAAAGAAGCATACCGTAGCTGATTAAAGCCTGTCGGCGGAACAGTTCATTATATTCAGACAGTTCCGCTGGCAGGCTTAGTTTTTTGACAGATAGCGTTAGTGTACAAGGGGCAGCACGCTCCAAACCGCGTAATTTCGGCGATTTTCTGATAAAGCGGCGCTGTTATATCACTTTCCGCTTTCCCAGTATTGATCTACATTTTTCACAGCAAGCTCCTGAGTCATAGAATAACGCGTCATAAGCTGAGAAGCCGTATTTTCCCTGGACACGCCCAGATCCCGGCAGGTTTCTACAAGCGCTTTTATTCCTTCTTCTCTCCCTGCTTCTCTTCCCTCTTCAACTCCATCACTGTACAGGTCTTCAAGTGCTTTGCACATATTTATCCGCTCCTCCTTTTTCGCTGTATTTCCCATATCTTTCAATATCCTCTCTGAATGCAGAAATTCTCGCATTGCCTGATAGGTTTCTACATCTACATTTTCAAAATAATCGCGATTCTCCAAAATATAATTCTGAAGCTTTTCCTTTTCACTTCTATATTTTAGCATTCCAAATATCTGTTGTAAATCAGAATGAAAGTTCTTCAGATCCTTTATATTTCCTGCATCCACAATATTAATATGATAATTGGGAACAAATTTTTTAAGCAGTTTTTCTTCTTTCAGTTCAGAATTCAGCCGGAACATATCATAGAGTTCCACAGCTCCATCCCACTTCCCGGAGGCATTCTATTTTCCCTCCCAGCTTTCTCTGCCTTTTTCACCTTTTTCCTCCATCTTTTCACCAAATCTCTGTGTCGGCGGAGTTCCCTGCTCTTTCCCTGTTTATCTGTAATAAGGATATCAGTTTCTCTTTCCAGATCTTCTAATTCCTCCGGGAGGATAACCGTCCCACCACCGAATATTGCTCCATTAAACAAATCCGCAAACCTTTCATTGTCGTTCAGCCAGATTTTGACTGCCACATCCGCTTTTCCCATGCACCTTCTCCTTTGTATTTTTCTTTTCATCAAAATATGGTATTTCCGGCTGAAAACGCCATGATAAACCAGATATGCTCCCTCATTCGGCAGCCTTCCGGGCAATTGAATTTCAGAAATAAAAGTGCCCTGGAATTTGATGTATAAAAAAGTATATCATCTCCCATGGCAAAAATCAATTCATTTCGAATATGTCATGTAGTTTTTACTAACAAGCATCAGATAGCTAAACTATTACCAATTTTATGCACATACACTCTCCAAAATCTCTTCCAGAGCGTTCTTGCTGCTCGTATGACAGCGTATCACGTTCGCATTGCATTTTTCCGCTCCCTCTACAGCACATCTCACCATTTTATGGGATACCGTATTCGTAAAGAGAACGATCAGATCCGGACTGCCAATCTTTTTACTCAATTCCGCAGACATCTGGGTAAACACTTTCGCCTTACAGTTATACTGTTTACAGATTTTCTTGTACTGGCAGACCATTCTGTCATGACCGCCTATGATAACAACACTCATTTGAAACCTCCTGAAAAGAAAAACAAACAACTGTATCTTAAGTTCATGAGTTAGTCTTTTCTAACTCATGTTGTTATCATACACTATTTTGTAGCAAATAGCAAGAGTATTTTGATATTCATTCTCATTTCATTAAGTAATTCAGTTATTTAGTTCAGTAACATTTTTCTTCAAAAACGTCCGGAAGCGGAGTTTTGGTAATGTGTATTCTGCGAAAAGGAGACAGCCGTTCGATATTCCGTTCCGGAATCCGGAAAATCTAACAGGC
>JAHZHF010000072.1 GCA_019420405.1 Clostridiales bacterium | reverse complement strand
GGGGATTCCCTCATACGCGAACTTCTCTTTCGCCGTGGTCAGCGTATCGCCGATGGAAAAGATACCGGGATCAAACACACCGATAATATCTCCGCCGTATGCCTTGTCAATGATCTTCCTCTCGCTGGCCATCATCTGCTGGGGCTGGGAGAGCCGGACTTCCCTGCCGCCCTGTACATGGTACACGTTCATTCCCGCGTCGAACTCTCCGGAGCAGATTCTCATAAACGCGATTCTGTCCCTGTGCGCCTTGTTCATATTCGCCTGAATCTTAAAGACAAAGGCCGAAAAGCTCTCTTCTTTCATCGGATCGATCAGGCCGTGATCCGACTTTCTCGGCAGTGGCGATGTGGTCATCTTGAGGAAATGCTGGAGAAACGTCTCCACGCCGAAATTCGTCAGCGCTGATCCGAAAAATACCGGGGAGAGCTCTCCCTTATCCACCAGCTCCTGATCAAATTCAGCGGACGCGCCGTCCAGAAGTTCGATCTCCTCAGCAAGCGTCACCTTTGCTTCCGAGCCGATGAGCCAGTCCACCTCAGGGTTATTGATGGAAACTTTCTTCACCTCACCAGTGGTAGTTCCTTTTCTTGTATCGGAGAAGAGCTCCACTTCCTTCTTCTCCCGGTCGTAGACGCCCTTGAACGCCTTTCCAGATCCGATGGGCCAGTTCACCGGGCAGGTAGGGATGCCCAGCTCATTCTCTATATCTTCCAATAGTTCCAGCGTGTCCTTCGCATCCCTGTCCATCTTGTTGATAAACGTAAAGACCGGGATATGCCTCATGGCACAGACCTTGAAGAGCTTCCTTGTCTGGGCCTCCACACCCTTGGATGCGTCGATCACCATGACCGCAGAATCCGCGGCCATCAGGGTACGGTATGTGTCCTCCGAGAAATCCTGATGCCCCGGTGTGTCCAGAATATTAATACAGTATCCGCCGTAGTTAAACTGGAGCACTGAGGACGTTACAGAAATACCTCTCTCCTTCTCAATCTCCATCCAGTCCGAAACCGCATGTTTTGCCGTGGCCTTTCCCTTCACCGATCCAGCCGTGTTGATGACGCCTCCATAGAGCAGGAACTTCTCCGTAAGCGTCGTCTTTCCCGCGTCAGGGTGGGAAATAATGGCGAATGTACGCCGTTTCTTTATCTCATTCATCCTATCAGACATTTGTATCACCTCTAAAATCAAAACAGTGTGCAGCAGGTCTTTGTTTTTCGTGAAAAAAGAAAGTTCCGATGAACTTTCTTTTTCCTTCCTGACCAGTATTTTTACTTTATCATGATTATAAGGCTCTGTCCAGAGAGAATTATTGATATTTCATTCATGAATCGGCGTAATTACGATATTCTCCGGAGCAATCTCCGTCTTCCGGGTCACGATATCTTCGATCTGCGCCCGGTTGGCATCTGTCAGCTCATCCGCCTTCACCACGATATCCGCTGAATCTGCATCAATACTGACTACAGCTTCGCTGAATCCCTTGGACGCCATCAGTGTTTCAATTGCCGCTTCCTGCTCGGTAATCTGCGTCATCTGTACCATCTGGTCCACAGCCGACTGCTTCTCAGCATCACTTAAGTTCGTGTTGTCTATAATCGCCTGCAGCGTCTCTTTGTTCTGGGCGCGCACCTGTTCCCGAGTCACCTTGGCCTGTGCGACAGTCGTCTCTGCCATTCCGCTTGTGAGTACAGCCTCCCCGGGCGTCCCCTCCACTTCCGAGTCATTGCTGGCAATATCCTCAGTGGATGTCTCGATATCCTCCTGTGAGATATCCAGAAGCTCCTGATTCGCCAGATCTGCATTTGCCTCCGCTGTCCCGTTGTCCGCCTCCCCAAAGAGCCTGCCGGAATAGTTCAGGTATCCCGCGACGGCGATCATGACTGCAAGCGTAGCGATAATGATCTGGTTCTTCTTAAATATTTTTTTCAATTCTCCACTCCTCCTTCTATGTATGAAGCCCGTTTCATTATTTTAATCTTATGCGCCTCTACGCCGAATAATGCCTGAACTGCCTCTGTTATATTCTGCGTTACCACTGCGTTATCCCCTCCCTCTGCGATCACAACCACGCCCTCGATCTCCGGTGACAGCGACTTGCTCACATACGGCGTGGACGAGCCGTCCGATCCCTGGGAATAGATGCTGGATTTATCCGATGACTGGTCTTCCGCAGTTCTTGTCCCGCCCTCGCTGTCCGCCTCCTCAGTCGTCTGGGATGTGCTGGACTGGTCTTTCTCGATGATCCGCTGTCCGTCCGATTTCAGCGTTATCATCACCGTCACCTCTCCCACTCCTTCCACCTCCCGAAGAGTCTGAGCGGTCTTCTGCTCCAGATACGCCTCATACTCTCCCAGATCCGTAAGGCCGGCCAAAGCGGAGGCTTCCTCCGAATCACTGCTGCCAGATCCGCTGTCTGCTGATCCGGTTCCGAAAATCCCGCTGTCCGCCGTGTCCCCCTCAGATCCTCCGGGAACAGGAATGATGATCACCAGGAGCAGAACACCCACCAAAAGCAGGATGAGAAGCTGGTTCTTCTTTGGAAGCCGCTCCCCGGAACGCAGACCTGCAATCCATTCCCGCCACTTTTTATTTCCCAATTTCTATTTCCTCCACTTTGATCTGCTCTTCCTCCGAAAACAATCCTTCCAGATTTTCCGCCTGTTCGGAGATTTGGGCTGCCCGCTCCATCTCCTGCCTCTCCATCTCATATTCCTTTGACTGATACAGAGAACGGAAATCTGCTTCCATTCCCGTCAATTTTAAAAACGGAGTGAAAATCAGCAGGATCAATACCAGTCCCGAGAAAAACCGGATGTATTTTCCATAGTCCTTTCCCGGGATCACATGCATCACCGCGGAAATCACGATCAGATATACTGCGATATTCTGAATCCAGCCATAGATCTGATCCAGCATGATCCCACTCCTCTCTTCCCGGTCCGCATTCTTAGCATTAACAGGCCCGCCCCATTATCGACGGCTGAGCTTTCACTCACGATGTAGATGCCGCCGTCACTCCGATCGTAAGGAGAAATAGCACGCCCACCGTAAACACCACCCGCATCATAAGTTCGTACCCTTCACTCACCCCGCTGATACATGCGGTGATCCTCTTATCTGACACAGGCTGCACCAGGGCGGCAGCCAGCTTATACATCAGCGCTGTAACGGCCATCTGCAGGATCGGCACCACGCAGATCAGAACTGCAATCACTGCTCCCGCCATCCCGATCCCGTTTTTAATCAGTACAGCCGTCCCCAGAAACAGCTCTGCCGTTCCGCCCATCACGTTTCCCACCCATGGAAGCGCCTCCGCAGTACGGGTCAGAGCGCTCCGTTTCAGCGTATCAATGGCCGGAGCCAAAAGTCCCTGCACCACATTGACACCGATCACACCTGCCAGCATGGCCCTCATGAGCCAGACTGCGGCCTTTTTCAGAAGATCCGCGAATTCTGAGAGGAAATCTTCCCCGGTCAGGCTCCCCATGACCCGTACCATAATATAAATATTGATCACCGGAAGAAGAAACCGGACGATTACCAGCTCCACCATATAGATCAGGAAAAGGATCATATTGTAAAAAAACATGGAGCTCATACTTCCCGAGGCAAACGCAACGGCCAGGAAATATGCCGGACACAGTACTCTCATAAAATCAAGCAGTGTATCCAGCCTCCCTTCGATTCCCTGCATTGCCGCCTGAAAAGAGGCCAGACAGAGAGTGATCAGAAGCATGTATAATATATAGAAGCTGATCTCCGAGATCTGACGGTTCTGAAACGCTCCCGCAAAGTTTGTGAATACAGCCGCTACCAGCGCAATCAGAAGAATGTACACCAGGTTATGCCTGTTATAACGGAATTCATAGGACACCTGGTCAGAGAGGAAGTCAAGGATCAGACCGCCAGCCTCTTCCAGATCCCCTGATATAAAAGAGGTGACTACATCTGAGAATTTCATCTTTTCTTCGGGAAACATTTCTCTGAGGCTTCTCTCTATCTCATCAAAATCAAACTCTGACAGAAGCGCCTCTTCCAGATCTTTCTGAACCTCCTCACCCACATTTGAATCTGTCTCCGCCGCGCTTACGATTCTCGTCCCGAGGCTGAACACAAGGAGAACCAGGGCCACAAGCAGGAGAAACTGTCCGCTGCGCCCCCTCATGACAGAAACTCCTGTATCGTCTCAAGGAGCGCCAGAAGTACCGGCATTCCCAGCGCCAGTATGGTCAGCTTCGCGAAGATCTCAATCTGCCCCGCCACAGTCTGATATCCTGCATCCCTGCATATGTCCGAAGAAAACTGCGCGATATAGGTGATCCCGATCATTTTCAGCATCGTTGCCAGATACCCGGCATCCAGATCAATATAAGAACTGATCTGCTCCACGGTGCTGATAAAGATTCCAAGCCGGTCCACGATAAGGCCGAACAGCACGATGCTTACGCCAATACTGACAAAGATTCCGTATTCCGCCTTCCCGCTTTTTAACTGTACTGCCAGTATGGCGCCGATCACCCCGATGATCCCTGCCTGAATCACAGTCATTCTCTTCTCCCTCCCCGACTTCTCCCTCTCCAAAATCCGCCTTTTTCACTTCAGCCGTTCCATTCTCAGAGTGCGAAGAGCTGGCGGATCGACAGGAACAGATCGTAAATATAAGGCAGAATCCATGAGAGCACAAGGATCAGCCCCGCCAGGCTTGCCAGAAAAGCCTGCTCCTCTCTTCCGCTGTGTTTCAGCACCTGGCTCAATATGGATACGAGTATTCCAACCGCCGCGATCTTAAAGATAAGGTTGATATTCATGCATTCCTCCTATGCTCAAAGCAGGATGACGATGAGGAAGATTCCGCTCATCACCCCCAGACAGCCGCCCACCCTTCTTCGGGCCGCAAGCCCCTCTCTTTGCTTCTCCACTTCCAGATCCACACGGTTCAAATACATCTGCATCGCATGATCCAGCGTATCCGCTTCCAGACTTCCGAGAAAGCCCCCGGGCTCCCTGATCAGCGCCCGGTGCTCATATTTGAAGTCCAGGACTTTCAGGTACCTGTCCACAGATCGGTTCCATGCGCGCGTAAATCCGTACTCCTCCCGGTTCTCCATCTCCCGGGCCAGATTTTTAAGCCACGTCCGGTACGGTTCCTTCACTCTCCGCCCCACCTCGGAAAATATCTCCGGCAGAGGCGCGTGAGTATAGGCGATCTCACCCCGGATCAGACTCATCACATACCGGAAGTACTGCAGTTTTTCAAGATATTGTTTCAACTCCTGTCCGTACACATATCCCGCTCCACCTGTCGCGGTCAGGATGAGCACCGCTCCGATCACCCTCTGCACAGCACACTCCCCCGGCCGTCGTAGATCCCCCGGATCTCTCCGGGCTTTTCCCCGTTTCCCAGAACCACATAGCGCTCGAACATTCTCCGACGGATCAGCTCTCCCAGGACAGGTTTCTTTGTCGCCTCATCCATATCCAGCCCGTGAACGCTGGCGATCATTTTGCACCCGCACTGCATGGCGTACTCTACCGCATGGATATCTTCCGCCGTTCCGATCTCATCCACTGCGATCACACGGGGCGCCATGGAACGGATGAGCATAATCATCCCCTCCGCCTTCGGACAGCAGTCCAGAATATCAGTTCTCGTTCCCAGATGGTTCTGAGCGATCCCGAGATAGCAGCCGCCCAGCTCAGAACGCTCATCCACCACTCCTACAGAGCACCCTTTCACATATTCATTCCCGTCTGATATCTGCCGGATCAGATCCCGGATCAGCGTCGTCTTCCCACAGGATGGCGGAGAGATAATAAGTGTATGGCAAACCTGCCTGTTCTTTGTAATATACGGTAGAATCTTATCCGCACACCCGATCACTTCATGAGATACACGGATGTTGATGGATGATATGTACTGAATATTTTTTACTCTTTCTCTCTCCATAATCACTTTTCCTGCCACGCCTACTCTGTGCCCTCCTTCAATCGTCAGGAATCCCTGTCTTAATTCATTTTCATATGCATAGAGGGAGTAATGGCTGATATACTCCATTGTCTCCCTCATCTCTTCTTTCGTGACAATATGCGGTTTTTTCTCTTCCGGCAGAACCCTCTCCCGATTTCCCTTAAGAATCCGGAGCGGCTGTCCGGTCCTGAGCCTGATCTCCTGCAGGCCCTTAAGTTCCCTGTCCTCCTGCGACAGAAGCTGCCGTATATCTCGGGCCAGTATATTCAGGATCTGCTTTTTTTGTTCCCTTCTTTCCATCTTGTCCACCTCTTTACACAATATATGAGGCTTCCATAAAAATATGACTTGAAAATAGCAGAAAAAGAAATGGGAAATCAGCTCTAAAACTGATTTCCCAAATAGTAAAATCCCCTGCTCTCATCCAGGCTCACATCAACGATCTTTCCGGTCATCGACTCATCTCCCGGAAAATGGACGAGAAGATTATTGCTTAGTCTGCCTGTCATCAGACTTGAGTCATGCTCATTCACACTCTCCACAAGTACAGGCTGGATTTCTCCCTGATGTCTGGCGCACATTTCCGCTGAAATCTTCTGCACTTCCTCCAGCAGCCTGTTGAAACGGTCTTTCACTACATCCTCCGGGATCTGATCTTCCATCACCGCCGCCGGAGTACCTGTCCTCTTGGAATAGATAAAGGTAAACGCGCTGTCATACCGCACTTTCCGCACTACGTCCAGCGTTTCCTGAAAGTCTTCTTCCGTCTCTCCCGGAAAACCAACGATAATATCTGTTGTCAGAGAGATATCAGGAACCGCCTTCCGGATCTTCTCCACCAGTTCAAGATAATGCTCTTTCGTATATCTCCGGTTCATCTTCTCCAGAATCCGGGTGCTGCCGGATTGAACCGGGAGATGCAGATGTTTGCAAATCTTCTTCGACTGGCCCATCACTTGGATCAGTTCGTCAGAGAGATCCTTCGGATGCGAGGTCATAAAACGGATTCTCTCAAGACCTTCGATCTTCTCAATCTCTGTGAGAAGCTGTGCGAACGTCATAGGCTCATCCAGTGTCTTCCCATAGGAATTGACGTTCTGTCCCAGAAGCATTACTTCCACAACACCGTCTGCAACCAGCCTCTCAATCTCCCGGATGATGGCCCGCGGGTCACGGCTTCTCTCCCGTCCGCGCACATAGGGGACGATACAGTAGCTGCAGAAATTATTGCATCCGAACATGATGTTGACTCCGGACTTAAACGGGTACTTTCTCTCGCTCGGAAGATCTTCCACAATCTTGTCCGTATCCTTCCATATATCGATCACCATACGTCCTGATTCCATCCGTGTCGCCAGAAGCTCGGCGAATTTATAGATGTTGTGCGTGCCGAAAATCAAGTCGATGAAACCATAGCTTTTTTTCAACTTCTCCACGACCTCCGGCTCCTGCATCATACACCCGCACAGGGCGATCATCATATGCGGATTCTTCTTCTTGATTCTGCCAAGCTGTCCGAGACGGCCGTATACGCGCTGGTTTGCATTCTCACGCACCGTACACGTATTATAGATGACAAAATCCGCCTTTTCCTCATCCGGCTCTTCGATGTATCCGATCTGCTCCAGGATTCCCACC
Source organism: Clostridiales bacterium (assembly GCA_019420405.1). Taxonomy (GTDB): domain Bacteria; phylum Bacillota; class Clostridia; order Lachnospirales; family Lachnospiraceae; genus Mediterraneibacter. The sequence goes on along the minus strand of JAHZHF010000072.1, from coordinate 4,115 downwards.
AGTTTCTCTGAGTCGCGCGCATTCATCTGACACCCGAAGGTTTCTAAATGAAAGAAATGGTTACGTCCGGTTTCCTGCTTGTATCGGCTCATTATATTCGCTAAATGCTTTATAAAATATAGTTGTCTGTCTGGTTCCTCTTTCGGAGCATTATCCCAGTTTTCCTGTGTATTGTATTCTCGTGTAATTCTCTGTAAGATATTTTCTTCTTTCATTTGACTGCAGTCTCCAATTATATTCCATGTGTGTATTTTCATTCCATCCTTTAATAAGGTATAAAACTTCCTATTGGATTTTACTACACACATATATATCTGTCAAAGCACAAATAAGAAAAGAATCCGTCACACAAAAATTTGTGTGACAGATTCTTCCCAGTCACAGCTCAGCCCGCTCGTCTATGATGGCTGAACTGTTGCTTTTTTCCTTCTTCCTGTTCATTATCTTCTGCGTTTTTTAACAACGATGACTCCTGCGATCACTGCCGCTGCCAGAATCAGCACGATCACTGTCGGAATGATCGGCGCCACATCACCGGTCTGTACAGATCCTTTACCTGTGTTCTGGCTGTTGCTGCCGCTGTCTTTCACAGGCTGGAGATCTGCAGGCACATCTGCCTGGGACATTTTCTTATCAGAAATGACTACTACATAATCTGATGCATGGCTGAAGCTTAAGGTTACGCTGCCGTCTGTATTGATGGAGCCGGCATTTCTGAATACCATCCTGCCGTCGCTGTCATAGTAATACAGGTTTCCGAACTTTCCTGCGTTCTCACTGCCCACATTGATCGTCAGAGACGCCCGGAATCCGAAGTCGCCGTTGTGCGTCAGCGAAAGCTGTACTGCCGGATTATCCCCTGCCAGCTTCTGCACTGTGCTGCTTGGGATCGCGTTGGAATTAAGCGTCACTTCAAGATTAATGTCTGTAAGGTTAGATGCCGTAATATCATTTCCGTTGATCGTCCAGGTATAGCCGTCCATCTGAAGTTCTATCGTAACATCCTTCCCCTGAGCTGCTTCCAGCACTTCTTTGGGAACTACTGTAGCCGCGCCCATCTGAACATTGACCGTTTCGCCATCCGCAGCATTCTGAACCATATTTACAATGCTGTCCACAGAGCTCTCCGGAAGTTCTGCTGCCGGATCATCGGGAGTCGTTCCGGGATTCTCCGGCGTGGTTCCGGGATCGTCCGGATCTTCCGGTGTTGTTCCGGGATCTTCCGGATCACCGGATGCCATCTCCGGCGTATAGCCGAAGAAATTAGCATCTCCATCTACTGTAAATGTATCTCCGGCCTGGAGTTCTCCCCAGTATGTCACATCATCATATCCCTCAAAAGATCCCGGTATGGTGATTGTATCGCCGATTTCCGCCACCTGGCAGAAGAGCGCCTCCACATTGTAATCATAGAGAGGCTCTGTCTGGTTCTCAAGATCCACGCAGATCGGGTCAAGCAGATACCGGATTATACAGTTCTCATATTCCGCTGATATACGAACCGTCATTGCATTGGCAGTTTCCGTATATCCCTCAAAATATCCCCAATCCCAGCCTTTAAAACGGAGTCCTTCATACATAGCCGGAAGCTCAAGCTCATCGAATGCATCCATCACATCCTGCGCGTCTGCTCCTTCATCCACAACCAGCGTGAAGTCGATGCCGTCATCGGATTGTCCGGCTCCCGTTTCATTATAATACTGCGCATCGATCAGGATTACATTTTTGCCCTCATATTTGGCGTCCTGCCGGTAGGATCTCCCTATATATTCATCAATGACCTCGTCCGTATCCGGAATCTCCGTATCCGGCTCCCATCCGGCAAACGAATATTCCTCCGACATATCCTCCGGCATATACTCTGCTGCCGCGGTTCTCAGTTCCTTATACGTAGCGTCCTTGTCAAAGATAAACATCTCTGTAACAGTCTTCCAGTTTCCGCTGTTATCTATGTAACTGTACGCAACCTGTGCCGGAGCTTTATCATAAACCGCATCTGCGACAAAATAGCTGCCGAACGGATCGATCACTTCATCATCTTCATAGTCTCCTACCCATTTCCAGCCGGTGAATTTCATACCGGGATACTGTTCCGGAACCTCCTGTTCGGACACCGCCTCCTTAACCTCACCGTACGTTGATCCCTGAGGCATGTTCACCGATACTTCGAAATAGTCCGTATCTCCGTCAGCCGTATAGTATCTGTAGAGGATATTGCACTTTACCTGGTCATATGATGCATATGCCAAATAATACCGGCTTCCCACAATCTCTTCATCGCTTGTCAGCGGCATCCCGTCTTGGTCCACCCATCCCTGGAACACGAAGTCCTCATAATCCGAAGTATTTGACGGGAACTCTATTCCGGCTTCTTTCAAAGTCTGGCGGCGTTCTACCTTCGTCTCTATGTTTTGTGAATTCGTCCATTCGCCGTCCTCAGAAAGCTCGTAGAATGCATAGGACACATCATATACCGGATTTACAAATGTCTCTCCCGAATACACCTGGACATAATAGGGATAGTCTAATAAGAAATCCCCGTAGGGCGCCATGTTGTATGCTGCGTCATATACCTCTATATTCCAAATATACCATTCGCACGGATAGGTTTCTTCTGTTATCTCAAAAGTCCCGGAATACGCCTGCTGCTCTTCGGAATATGCCAGAGCTACATTTTCTGTGGCACCTATAATATCTGACGTCGCCCTGAATGTAACATAAGCGTACTCATCCAGCTCTGTATTGTCCTCTGCCTTAACTGTGATGTTAACCGCATCTCCGCTTCTGACAATCTGCCCGTTTTTGTCCAGGCTGACCGAAGTGATCACCGGAGCTTCTGTATCATCTTCCGGCACCTCTGTTTCATCCCTCTGATAGGTGAAACTGTATTCATCATCGAGCACTACCTCTATATCTTCTCCCATACGTTCGATGGTAACAGATGTTACTGTATAGCTGCCGGACTCCATATACAGTCCGTAATTGAGATATGCCTCTTCCTCATTGTCCCAGGTAAGATATGTAAAGTCCGTCTCTCCGTCCTCACGCTCAAAGGATATCCGGAGCAAGTAACTGCCCGGTTCTTCCTCCGGAAGCGTCAGCGCAAATGTCCCGAACTCCTCGGGTGGCACGAGTTCACCTGCTGACGGGAAGTCAATACTTATAGGCTCGATTGTGTTTACATCATTCTCCGTATTAAACCAGTATTTATATTCAGCCCCGTTTTCCTCATACACAGAATACTCCGTATAATTACTGTTATTATCAACTACTCTGATTGACTGGATATTAACCTTCCCGGTTCCCACCCGTTCCAGAGTCACGGTTCCCACGTAGCAGTCCAGTTCTTCACTATACTCCATTTCAAACCAGGCGCCCTCGGTTCCTGTCTCATAGCCTTCTTCCATGTAGACCTCAACCGCTGCAATCCCGCTGTCCGCATCGTAGGTGTCCACACGCACCTCTACAGTATCGCCTTCATGCAGCGTCTGTCCCTGCTGCATCAATGTGAAACCTTCAATCACCGGCCTGTTGACATCTGAGCTTGCGGAAGTGTCACTGTCAGACGTCTCGTTCTCCCCTTCCGGCTCACTTAACACATTTGCTCCGGCATCCTGAGTATTTTCATCCTGAGTATTTTCATCCTGAGCATTTTCACCCTGCACTGCTTCGCTTTCTACAGTCTCCTGCATCTTGTCCGCGGTCTCTTCTTCCATTTCCGGCGTCACCGGAGATTCAGTTTCCTCATCATTCTCAACACCAGCGGAGCCCTGCTGAACTTCCTGCTCCTCATCCTGCTGTACATCCTGCTCAGCCGGCGCCGCTTCTTCCGCGCTGACCTGTACTGGAACCATCGCAGCCGTCATGGCAAGAGCAAGGGTCACGGCGCCGAGTTTCCTGATAATACCTCTATACCTTTTCACCTGCTTTTCCTCTCTTTTCCTTAAATATGTGCCCTCTTCAAAAAATAGAAAAAGGCGGGTTACACTGTTACCTCTTTATTGTAATCCCGTCCGGTAAGTTTTTCAATCTTAAAAAAATACACCCGTTCAATACGTCACAGCTATTTAGTGCACTAACATTTTCTGTTAAATGCGTCCGGAATCAGAGCAGAT
>JAHZHF010000071.1 GCA_019420405.1 Clostridiales bacterium | reverse complement strand
GAATATCGAACGGTTGTCTCCTTCCCCAGAATATGTCTTTCTAAACGTTCCGCCCCGCTTCCGGACGTTTCTGGAACAAAGTGTTAATGAACTAAATAGCTGCACGCTTACTCGAAGGAACACGTAAATGATCCTTCATAGACCGGCGTATTATCGCTGTCCAGATCTGTTGGCTGTTTTTCTTCCTCTACGCGCAGGTTGAAGGCGATTGTCTCAAGTTTTCCGTTCTCGGGGAAGAAGTCGTCGTAGTCTTTCATTATCAGCTCAGCCGAATAGTCTCTTTTTCCGGCGGCTACGGTAGTGCCGTACTGATTCAGATCAGCGGTAACGCCGTTGACCTGGGATTCGGGCCACAGGAACTGCAGCGTTTTGTCTGTTTTGTTCTCTATGTAGATCCAAATACGGAATGTATCACCGTCACCCTCTTTCAGCAGCTCCTGTACGATGTAGGTGAAGTCGTCGTTGTCCACGATAACCTGCTCACCTTCCACGGCCTGATGTTCCGGATATTCCACTGTGTCAGCGGTAAGTCCGGTGGGGTAGACGCCATATTCGGTCTTCTCCGTCAGTGCGAGCCCCTGTTCGAGTGTCAATGCGGTAGTCTCGCCGACCGGGCGCGGGGAGGATGGATCGTCCTTTTCGTGCTGGAAATAAACCTGGACTGTCAGAAGGATCTCGTCGATGACAGGCATATTATGGTCATGCATGGTGAAGGTAAAAGCCTCGGACGCACTGCCTCCGGCCGGGACTCCAAGCCCGAGAACTCCGCTGTCGCCTGCAGCTTCAGCGATCATTCCGAATGTACTGTCGGGCTCTGCATAAGCCAGTTTTTCCGAATCTTCCGGCCATTCTCCATATGCGGAGTACCCGTTCATGTAAATATCTCCAAAGTCGAATGCCAGATCTACAGGTGTCTTATTATCAATTGTGAAATTTACAATACAGTCCATGTCCTCATTGGTTTCCACTGTATTGGCCGTGATCGTATAATAGTCATTATCTGCGATTGTGACGTCTTTCAAGGTATATTCAGTTTCATTTCCCGAATCGTCGGAAACTGTTTGTTCCGCAGAAGCGCTGCTATTTTCGCCAGAGGCTTTTCCGGCCCCGCCGGAGCAGCCGGCTGTCATAGAAATACACAGGGTCAGTGCGATCAGTGCGGATAATCTTTTCTTATTCATATGTTTTTTCCCGCTTTCATTCTTATTTACCGATTGGGAATGTAACGGTTCCCAGTGGCTGTGTGTCCGTGTAATCTCCGGTCTCCGGGCCGAATGTCTCCAGTGTGGCCGTGATCACGGATGAATCTGAGATATCAGGTACGTTGTCCGCTGCAGCGAAGGAGGTTTTGCTGACCACGGCATGTCCCGGGTTCTCATAATATTGATTTCCGATATTTAAAGTTCCCCCGATATCGGCTTCATAGGTCAGAACTGTACCGTCCACTGAGATTTCCTTAAAGTGGATCTGTCCCGGCGAGTCGGTATTGTTTCGGCATACAGCAAGGATGTGCCCTTTATCATTTTCGGCAGATTCATCGGCCGGAACATATTTTCCATAGATCTGCCAGCCTTCCGCATCCAGAAGAAGGGCCATATCATCTGAGAGTTCCGTGTCCATACTGCCCTCCAGCGTAGTTTGGAGTGTGCAGAGTCCCTGGGATCCGGTTACGATATGATTGTAATCCTGGTCGTGGATATCGAATCCAAGCTCAATCTGGCTGACTTCGTCGATTCCGGCCGCGATTAAGTCATCCCAGTGGAAAGTGCAGGTGTCATCTGTGGAACTCTGAGCCGGAACGTCGATCAGAGCGGTTGCGGAGACCTGGAAGCCATTCAGGTAAGCATATGATCCGACTCCGACCGGCACATCGATATCGGCGCTGTTCAGACCGACGGTAATATCAGTGTCAGTCTGGTTGGAAACGGTGAGATTGAGTTCCAGATAACCGTAAAATTCGTTGAGAGACAGCCCGGTTGCGGTGATGGTGATGCCCCCTGTGTCCAGGAGTACCTGCTCTTCCACGTCGTAATCCGGTTTCAGTTCCTCATCGGAGGGCTCATCTTCCTCATTGCTATCTGTGCTTTCGATGGGATCTGACTGTTCTACGGAGATCTGGGCTCCGCTGTTCCCGTTTCTGTCCGGTGAGCCGCAGGCGCAGAGTGAGAAGACCATTGTGGCGACGAGAAGAAGGGATAATCTCTTTTTCTTCATGTTGTGTTCCTCCCGTGGTTTTTTGTATATATATGAAAAAATTATCATTCACAGAAAGCCCGGTCAATATGGTGGATTTTAACAATTTTCAGTTTTTTCTTATTTTCGTGTCCCCTTTTTCGGTTCCGAAGCGAATAAATATACAGAGAAATAAAATATGTAAAGATAAGGGAACGGGGAAATGAGACGAGAAGACTTAAAAAAGAACATAAGAGATCATATTTCCGGACTGCTGTCGGAAGAAGCGGAACAGTGGATGAGGGGAAAAGGAGCTGACAGGCCGGAGGTGGAATGGCTGCAGAGAAAGTTCTGCAGAGTTCAGGAAAAGTACGGGCTGAAAAGCAGAACGGAAACAGACAGGTTTATCTATGAGCAGATGTATAAAGAATGTCCACAAACCCGGACAGAGTATCTCAAGATAAGGTATTGGAGAACCGGGCGGTGCACTCCGACTAACAGGGAAATATGCATTCAGTTTGGAGAAGCGATGGAATTGAGCGAAGAGGAGCGGAGTTTTCTTATACAGAGATATTACGATAGCAGTGAAACGCTTTATACCCGGAAGATATGTGAAGAGACCGTAAAAAAAGAATATTTGAGGAAATGCATCTATATGCGGGAACTGATCGGGAGGTATCTTGAACGGGTACCGGAGGAGAAAATGAGACGATACAAGATAGATCCGGAGGAGAGACATCACTATTTCCGGCACCTGTACTTTACGGATGCATTTCGTTATGTATCTCTTCGCCAGGCGGTGAATCCGGAAGTGCTGAAAAAGCATATTACCAGTACCAGATACGACTCGGAGCTGCGTCGTCAGATGAAACTTTTAGGAGAAATCCCGCGCAGGTCCATGATCCGGCATCTTTTGATTTTAAACGCGCCGGAGCTGAGTGTGGAGAAGATCAGCAGCCAGCTTGCGTTTTTCGGCTATCTGCCGCTCGATGAGAACCATACGCTGCCCACAGGAGAATACCTGGACCGGACGGTTATTTCGCTTCTGAAACTATATGAGGAACAATATGATCCGGCTGAGCCGGAGACCGGACTTGCCTGGATTCAGGAAGCCTGCCGTGTGCTGGATGAATTTTTTGCCGAAAAGAAATATCCGCATATGCGCTTTATGTATTTCAAGGCTCTTGAAATATAGGATAAACGGACAGTGAAAACCCGTTACCAAAAGGGGTAACGGGTTTTCATTGTTTTATAAGTTATCTAAAAGGAATGAGAGTAAAGTGCGACGCTTGCCAGCGTCTGAACTTTATGAGGGGGAGATAGTTGTTTATCAACTATCTGAGTTAAAGTATAAGGGAAAAATGTGGATAAATTATGATGAAAAAATAAAAGAAGAGGGAAAAATATAAAATGAAAATTAAGGAAATGGGAAGTAAAAAATAAAAAGAGAGAAACCCCTATAATTTAGTAATAAAAAGAAAGAAAAACCCTTATTTTTAGTAATGGATGTGGTATATTGTGATAAACGCTTCCAACAGCTTATAACAGAGGGATGTGAGATTATGGAATTTGCACAGCAGAAAACATTGTCCGCTATCGAAATAAAAGAGATCAGACAAAAATTAAAATTAAAGCAAAAAGAAATGGCGGAATTTCTCAATGTATCTGTCAAGACAGTGGAACACTGGGAGAGTACAGGAGGAAGTGTGGGAGGAGCAGCGGCATCGCTGCTCAGTATACTCAGGGAATATCCGTGGCTTTTGGAGGAAATGTCGGTTCCGGATAGAATATTTCCACTTCGGCTGCGGTATATGTATGAAAACAGACTCTGTACCGTGATAGATGTGGACGTGCGCACGCGTCGGGTTAAAATAAAAAATTTTGTCTCAGATACGGTGTTTCGTGCATTTGGGAATAATGAACATCCCTCGTATGAGGAGTACGAAAATTTCCTGGAGTCCAGATGTTTCCCCAGATCGAGGGACAAGATGAAAATTATGCTAAAAGAGCTGAATCTTCCTTTTTATGAGCCTTTTTTAATTATACAGAAAACCGGAGGAAAAATGGCAGAAGATAATTTCTGGATTCAGATTGAGAGGTGAATGGGCATGATCAGACTGGCACTGCTATTTCGTATGAATATCGGGAAAAATAGAAAAAATTCCTGTATGGGTGCTATAATATAAGAACACAAATTGATAAAACGGAATTGGGATGAGTTAATTGGCAACTGGCATTATGATAATGGGTTCCTCAGGAGCAGGAAAAACCACACTTGGCGAATTGGTAGCCAATGAATTAGGCTATACCTTTGTAGACATAGATGAATATATTTGGCGGAAGGATACAGAGATTCCTTTTTCTGCAATGTATCCAAAGGCTGAGAAAATTGGTCGCCTAATGGATGCAATATCGACCTGCGACCACTTTGTAATGGCTGGTTCGATGAATTCATTTCATGAACATTTTGACCCGTTTTTTGAGTTGGTTGTCCACTTACATACGGATGCACAAGTTCGCGTGAAGCGTGTTCATAATCGCGAATTGGTTTTGTTCGGTAAGCGTATCTTAGAAGGTGGCGACATGTATGCAGAACATCAAAAATTCTTAAATGATATTGCAGGATATGATTTTGGAGTCGGCGGTTGTACATTACAGCAACATGAACTTTGGATAAAATCTCTTAAATGCAAAGTGATTCGATTGGATGGTGCACATGCGTTAGAGGAAAACTTGAAAATAATTCTTGAAGCATACAGAGAAAGATAACTTGGAATTTGCACAAGGGTGCCCCAAAGGTGACCGAAACGTCCGAAGCGGCAAGCTGTGAACGGAGAAAACCCGTTACCACGGGGGGATAACGGGTTCTCGTCGTTTTACAAGTTATCTAAAAGGAATGAGAGTAAAGTGCGGCGCTTACCAGCGCCTGAACTTTATGAGGGGGGAGATAGTTGTTTATCAACTATCTGAGATAAAGTATAAAGGGAAAATGTGGATAAAGTATGATAGAAAAATAAAAGAAGAGGAAAAAATATAAAATGGGAATTAAGAAAATCGAAAAAAAGCATACTCCCGGGAGGACATATGCTGAAAAAGCAGAGTCCCTGGAAGTATGCTTTTCATATCTAAACAGAGATGCGGAATAATTTTGGAAGATATTTGAAACTGATCATTGATGGACAGGAAGTGATCGTAACTAAAAATGGCAGGGAAGCCAGGATGATGCCCGAGCAAATGAAATAATATAAATACAATGACAAAGAGAGCCCCGTCGATCCTCTGGCCGACGGGGCTCTCTCCATAAGCTAATTAAAAAGGAATGAGAGTAAAGTGTGACGTTCTAAACGTCTATATTTTATAAGGGGGAAGATAACTGTTTATCAGTTATCTGTAGTATAGTATAGAGGAGAAATATGGATAAAATATGATGAGATTATAAAAGAAAAGGGAAAAATATAAAATCGGGCTTAAGAAAGTGGGAAAATAATCTGTGATTTGACAGATCTTTATGCTTGTGATAGCATTGGTTCTCAACTGGAATTTGTACTGCAAATTTAGTTTGGGAGGATAATTATGAATATTGAATGTAAAAAGATTGATGGAACTGATGTTGCAGTTGTTTCCAGTGATGAAAAGTTAATTGTTGATATCCAGTCTGCATTGGATCTGGTGATGACGGTTAAATATGAGACAAATGCAACGAAAATTGTGTTAGATAAAAAAGCAGTCTGTGAAGAATTTTTTATTTTGAGTACAGGAATGGCAGGAGAAATTCTTCAGAAATTTATTAATTATCACGTACAGGTTGCTGTGTATGGGGATTACTCGCGTTATACAAGTAAACCTCTGAAAGATTTTATATATGAGGCAAATCATGGGAAAGATTTCTTCTTTGTTAGTACAAAAGAGGACGCGATACAAAAACTGACAGAGATACAATAATAAGAAGGTGCAAATTCCAGTGGATTAAAAAGTGGCTTTAAGACGCTCACGATACTTGAAGCACTCAAAACAAATATCTATAAACAGCGAAAACCCGTTAACCGCGAAGGCTAACGGGTTTCGTGTTGTTATAGTTATCTAAAGGAATGAGAGTAAAGTGCGACATCCCGGCTTCCCGGGATGTCTATACTTTATGAGGGGGGAGATAGTTGTTTTATCAACTATCTGTTTCACAGTATACCCAGAAAATGTGTCCAAAGTATGTTTAAACTCTTAACAAAAAAGAAAATAATTAATTTTTATAATCGTTTACCGTATGCGGATTGTGTTTCCTGCATAGATTTTATCGGGATCTGCAATCCCGTTTAAGCGTGTCAGTGCGCTGACTGTAGTGCCGAATTTCTGAGCGATTCCGCTCAAAGTATCCCCTGCAAGAATCGTATAATACTGTGCGCTGCCGCCGGTTTCGGGCACGCGGATTGTATTTCCTGCATAGATTTTATCGGGATCTGCAATCCCGTTTAAGCGTGTCAGTGCGGCGACTGTAGTGCCGAACTTCTGTGCAATTCCGCTCAATGTGTCGCCCGGCTGGATCACATAGGTGATATAAGTCGGGGAGGGCGCGGGCTCCGGCTCGGGAGACGGAGTGGGAGAGGGAGAAGGGGAAGGCGTGCTTCCGCCCAGGTGGTTTAAACCTGCGGCATGGATGACAGACGGATAGTCAACATACCCTGTGTCCAGATCAACATTGCCGCTGATGCCGGGGATACGGCCTTCATTTGTGTACTGCCAGATGCCGCAGTCTGTTCCGTCGAAGGCAGATGCGTAGCGGGCATACCAATATGCATAACGTTTACTGAGCGCGCTGCCTAAATAGGTGTCCAGGAAGTTCCTGTTTGTGTAGAACATGGCGAAATATTTATTTTTTTCTATCTCCTTACAGAAGCTCTCTACGATCTGGCGTGCAAGTGGGGCTGTCATTGTAACCCCTTCTCCGGATGCATACGCCACGGACGCCTGTTCGATATCATAGCAGACCGGATAGTCCAGACGATATCCGGAAATCGTCTTTAAACATCCCTGTGCTTCCTGAACTGCAGTCTGAGGGCTCACGGCGTAGCAGAACCAGTAGACACCGATCGGAAGTCCGATCCGGTTACATTCGGAGGCGTTCCTGTGAAACTGTTTATCTACGGTATTGAAACCATATCCGGCACGGAGCATGGCAAACTGGTATCCTGCGGCTTTGACCTTCTCCCAGTCTACGGTGCCCTGAAATTCGCTTACATCAAGTCCTTTATAACTCATAAAATCAACCTTTCAGAAAAGACAGCTTCCGGAGGCAGGATAGATGGAAGCCCCGGGCCGGAGGCTGTCGGATTTGATTTAATATATGCTCTCCGGGGGAAGAGGGTGATTTTGAGGAAGTTGTACAATGTGCCATAAAAACATTTTAAAAGATATTGCCTATAAGTAAATCTTGCCATATAATATAGACTGGTTGATATTTTTTTATCAATATTATACAAATGGATTAAGGAGGTATCCCATGTTAGATCAAAGCTACTATGACAAAACGGATGAGATCATCGCGGAACACGGATCTGACCAGGCTTCGCTGATTCCGATCATCCAGGACATCCAGACGGAATACCGCTACCTTCCGCCGGAACTTCTGAACTATGTGGCGGGAAAGCTGGGCATTAATGAGGCTAAGGCGTACAGTGTGGCAACATTTTATGAGAATTTTTCTTTTGAACCAAAGGGGAAATATGTGATTAAAGTCTGTGACGGGACGGCCTGTCATGTGCGGAAATCCATCCCAATACTGGAGAGGCTGTACAGTGAGCTCGGATTGTCTGCGGAAAAGGCGACAACTGACGATATGATGTTTACATTAGAGACGGTGTCCTGCCTTGGCGCATGCGGGCTGGCTCCGGTTATGACAGTGAATGACAAGGTGTATCCGGCCATGACTCCGGATGCTGCGGCTGATTTAATTCGAGAGTTGAGAGGAGCTTAGGCGTATGGAAAGAATAGAGAACAGAGAAGCTCTCGGACAGGTGCGCGAGGCTTCGAAAGCACAGGTTGAAAACAGTAAATGCAGGATTCTGATCTGCGCGGGTACAGGCTGTCTGGCGGGCGGTTCCGGCCAGATCTATGAGAGGATGTGTGAGCTGGTAAAGGATCATCCGGATGTGGAAGTTCATTTTGGGCCGGAAATCGCGCACGGCGACGGTGAGATCAGCATCAAGAAAAGCGGATGTCACGGATTCTGCGAGATGGGGCCGCTGATGAGGATCGAGCCCCAGGGAATCCTCTATACGAAAGTACAGCTTGAAGACTGTGACGCGATTTTCCACAGGACGATCGAGAAGGGTGACGTGATCCGCCATCTGCTCTTTAAGCAGGACGGAATCGAATATAAGAAACAGGAAGAGATACCTTTTTATAAAAAACAGACGAGAAACGTGCTGAAAAACTGCGGCCATATCGACGCAGAGCATATTCAGGAATACATAGCAACAGGCGGATACCGGGCGCTGGAGAAGGCGCTCTTCGAGATGACGCCCGAGGACGTGATCAAAGAAGTGTCAGACTCAAATCTGCGCGGACGCGGAGGCGGCGGATTCCCCACGGGATACAAGTGGACCCAGGTGGCGCGCCAGCCGGAGCCGGAGCGGTATGTTGTCTGTAACGGTGACGAGGGAGACCCGGGAGCATTTATGGACCGCAGTATCATGGAAGGCGATCCGCACAAGATGATCGAGGGTATGATGATCGCGGCCTACGCTGTGGGAGCGAAAGAAGGCTATATCTATGTGCGTGCGGAGTATCCGCTGGCGGTCAGCCGTCTGAAACTGGCGATTGCGCAGGCGGAAGAGTGCGGCCTCCTCGGGGACAATATCCTTGGGACAGATTTCTCCTTCCGGCTTCATATCAACCGCGGTGCGGGCGCATTTGTCTGCGGCGAGGGAAGCGCTCTGACAGCGTCCATTGAAGGAAACCGGGGAATGCCGCGTGTGAAGCCGCCGCGTACAGTGGAACAGGGCCTGTTCGGGAAACCGACGGTTTTGAATAACGTGGAAACATTTGCCAATGTTCCCATGATCATTATGGACGGCGCGGACTGGTTTAAGAGCATCGGGCCGGAAAACAGCCCGGGAACGAAGGCGTTCGCCCTGACTGGAAGCGTGAAACATACCGGATTGATCGAAGTGCCTATGGGAACTACGCTGAAAGAGGTTATTTTCGATATCGGCGGCGGTATTAAGGGTGACGGAGAGTTCAAGGCGGTGCAGATCGGAGGACCGTCAGGCGGATGTCTCACAGAGCAGCACCTTGATGTGAGCCTGGATTTTGACTCCTTAAAGAAGATGGGGGCGATGATCGGTTCCGGCGGACTCGTAGTTATGGACAATCACACCTGTATGGTTGAGGTGGCAAGGTTCTTTATGAACTTCACTCAGAATGAGAGCTGTGGCAAATGCGTGCCGTGCCGCGAGGGAACGAAGCGGATGCTGGAGATTCTGGAGCGGATTGTGGCAGGAAACGGAAAGCTGGAAGACCTGGATCTTCTGGAGGAGCTGGCGAGTATGATCACAGAAACAGCTCTGTGCGGTCTTGGAAAGAGCGCGGCTCTGCCGGTTATGAGTACACTGAAGCTGTTCCGGGATGAGTATATCGAGCATGTGGTGGACAAGAAATGTACATCCCATACCTGTACGGCGATGAAGCGGTACATCATCAGCCCGGAGCGGTGTAAGGGATGTTCGAAGTGTGCGAGAAACTGTCCGGCGGACGCAATCAGCGGTAAGATCAAAGAACCGTTTGTAATCGACACTGACAGATGTATCAAGTGCGGCGCTTGCGAGAGCTCTTGTGCATTTGGCGCTATACACGTGGAATGGTAGGAGGAGACAAGCATGAGTTATATGACGATAAACAACAGAAGAGTGACATTCACCAACGAGAAGAACGTGCTTTCTGTCATCCGTAAATCAGGGATTGATCTGCCTACGTTCTGCTATCACTCAGAGCTTTCCACATACGGCGCATGCCGCATGTGTGTGGTGGAGGATGACAGGGGCAAGATCTTTGCATCCTGCTCGGAGGTTCCGAGAGACGGAATGGTAATATATACAAATACCCCCAGACTGCAGCATCACAGAAAAATGATCATCGAGCTGCTTCTGGCATCGCACTGCCGCGACTGTACGACCTGTGCGAAGAACGGCGTCTGTACTTTGCAGAAACTGTCCCGCCAGCTCGGGATTACAGAGGTGAGATTTGAGAATAATAAGAAACAGCTCCCGCGGGATCTGTCCTCGGACTGCGTGATCCGCGATCCGAATAAATGTATCCTCTGCGGTGACTGTGTGAGAACATGTGACGAGATCCAGGGACTTGGAATTCTGGACTTTGCGTTCCGCGGCTCCAAGATGCAGGTGACGCCTGCTTTCAATAAGGATCTGGCACAGACAGACTGCGTGGGATGCGGTCAGTGCCGCGCGGTATGTCCGACCGGAGCGATCAGCATTAAGCAGGATGTGGAGCCGGTATGGACGGCCCTGGCAGATAAAAATATCCGCGTGGTAGCGCAGATCGCACCGGCTGTCCGGGTGGCAGTGGGAGATAAGTTTGGTATCAAGAAAGGCGAGAACACACTGGGCCGTCTTGTGGCTGCACTGAGAAGAATCGGTTTCGACGAAGTGTACGACACGAATTTCGGCGCGGATCTTACAGTTATGGAAGAGTCCAAAGAACTTGTTGAACGGCTGGAATCAGGAGAGAACCTTCCGCTGTTCACATCCTGCTGTCCTGCCTGGGTGAAGTTCTGCGAGAACCGTTATCCGGAGTTCCGGGGACATATCTCGAGCTGTAAATCACCACAGGAAATGTTCGGCGCGCTGATCAAGGAAGAGGCGCGTATGAATGAGAAGAAAGCGGCAGAGGAAGGCAAGGATGTCCGGAAAACGATGGTTGTTTCCATTATGCCTTGTACTGCAAAGAAAGCAGAGATCAAACGTCCGGAGCATTTCACAGAGGGCGAACAGGACGTTGACTTCGTACTGACGACTACGGAGATTACCAGAATGATCCAGGCAGCAGGTATTGACCTTGCCCAGCTCCAGCCGGAAGCGCTGGATATGCCGTTCGGACTTTCATCAGGCGCGGGCGCAATCTTCGGCGTAACCGGAGGTGTGACAGAAGCTGTGTTAAGACGACTGGTCAACAGCAGCCGCACGGAGGATCTGGAGGAGATCAGCTTCACCGGAATCCGCGGCGTGGACGGTATCAAGGAGGCGAAAGTCAACTTAAACGGACGCGAAGTGAAGATCGCCGTAGTAAACGGACTTCATTCTGCGGAAGAACTGCTTGATAAGATGAAGGCAGGCGAGGCGCACTACGACTTCGTGGAAGTTATGGCCTGCAAGAGAGGATGTATCGCCGGAGGCGGACAGCCTGTACCGATCGGCCCGAGAACAAAGAAGGCAAGACTTGAGGGTATTTATAAGATCGACAGAATGGCTCAGATCAAGCTGTCAAATGAGAACCCGATTATAACGGAAGTTTATGAGGGAATTCTCAAAGGAAAAGAACATAAATTGCTGCATAATGATTGATTCAGCTATTTAGTTCACTAACGTCCTTTTGCAAAACATCCGAAAACAGAGCT
>JAHZHF010000070.1 GCA_019420405.1 Clostridiales bacterium | reverse complement strand
GCGGTGCGCAGGGATTGTTTGAGCGTCAGCGAGTTGCCCTGCGCGCCGCTTTGCCTTTAAACAACTCTTCGGATTCTTAGATTCTTCCCAGATTCCGGAACGAAGCATGTAACGCCTGTTTCCTTCATCAGAATACGTTTTTCAAAATATCCAGCCCCGCTTCCGGCCGTATTTAACAGAAAATGTTAGTGCACTAAATAGCTGAACCTCCTCCGATGATATTCTCCAGCCACACTCCCTTCTTCACCAGCCCGAATCCGATCGCACTTTTTAATCCTTCCCCTACCTGCATCGCGGCGTACACTGCCCAGGGCGGCACAGCCGTATAACGGCAGAGTGCAAATACAATCGGAACGCTGACTACCCAGAGGAATACGCAGTCGAAAAAGAAGGTAATCCCTGTTTTTCCACCTGCCCTGAGGGTGAAATAAGTCCCGTTCAGGAATGCATTCTGCGGAGTGAATACTGCCTGTGCAACTATAATCCCGGACGCCGCAGCCCGGACAGACGCCGTCGTATTATAAAACTGCGGGAACAGCGGCGCAGCTGCCAGCATGAAAACAACTACCACCAGGCTTGCGCCTACGCAGAAAGCGATCATCTTATTATCTGTATCTCTCGCTTTCTCCATCTGGCCGGAGCCCAGCACCTGCCCCACGATGATCGCTACGGATTCTCCCATGGCCGCAAATACCACACTGAGTACGTTATTGATCGTATTGGCAATATTCAGCGCGGCAATCACTTCCAGTCCCCGGACAGAATAGCACTGCGTAAGCACCGCCATCCCAAGAGACCAGAGCGCCTCATTCAGAAGGAGGGGCATCCCTTTTATGAAATATGCCCGCACCAGATAAAGCGGGATCTTCATCGTCCGGTACAGCCCCCGGACATATGTATTCTGCTCTGCGTGGATGTGCGTCCAGAGGATCACGACCAGCGCCTCCACATAACGCGAAAGCACGGTCGCCACAGCGGCCCCGGCCGCTCCCAGCTCCGGGAATCCGAATTTTCCGTAAATCAACAGGTAATTAAACACCAGATTGACCAGCACTGCCGCAACACCCGCTTTCATCGGAATCACTGTCTCGCCACATTCTCTCAGAGTGCTGGCATATACCTGGAGCATCATAAAGGGTGGCAGCCCCAGAAGCATAATCCTCATATATACAGCGCCGTTCTCCAGCGCAGCCATGAGCTGGTTCTGATTTGCCTCGCCGCTTAAATACAGCCGGATTAAATCCTCTCCCCGGAAGAAAAGAAGCACAATGGCGCCGGCCGTCACGACCAGCGCCATCCAGAACTTATAGCGAAACGTGCTTCTGATTCCTTCATCGTCCTTCCGCCCGTAATACTGAGTGGTAAATATCCCCGCTCCTGCCACACCGCCGAAGATGCACAGATTATACACGAAGATAATCTGATTGACAATGGATACTCCGGACATAGGCGCTGTCCCCATCTGGCCGACCATGATATTGTCCAGGAGACTTACAAAATTCGAAATGCCGTTCTGCACCATGATCTGAACTGCAATCCCGAGGGCTATCCGGTAAAACTTTCTGTCACCGATAAATTTCTCTCTGAATTTTCCTGTCATAACCTTTCCTGTCGTTTGTTACTATTCACAGTCGTTTTGCATGTTTTCGCTTCTGATGACGTCAGACGATATTCTGCGCCATCTTTAAATTCTCAACCATCTCTTTGTTCACACTGCCTCCGCTCTTCTCACATGCGAGCAGAATCCCTCCGCCTACCGGAAGGAGCTGGGGTTCGCACAGATGATGGGGGATCTCTCCAAGGGCGTCCTCCAGCCCCGGTCTGAGATATTCCATGGACTTGAACACTCCTCCGGAATACGAGATATTTACAGGGGACTCAAAGATCCCCTGGCTCTTAATCCCTTTCACAATCAGCGCGAGCTCCTCCGCCGCGCGCCCGAAGATCTGTACCGCGTTCGGATCCCCCTGCTTCGCCAGTTCCCCGACGTCTCTCGAAAGTCCGGCGATCTTATCCCGCTTTCCCTGCCAACTGGTGATCACCAGTTTCAGAATATCCTCCGGGCAGTCCAGCGCATATTTCTCCATAACGTAATCATAGAGTCTGCTCTTTTTTTCTCTCCCGTCCGCCTGCTTTGTAAAGTGGAGAAGGAGCTGACAGCCAATCCAGTACGCACTGCCCTCATCTCCGCCGAACAGGTGATGCCAGCCGCCGCTTCGGATATAGCGTCCTTCAAGATCAATGCCAAGCCCTATTGAACCCGTTCCGGCAATAATGTGAATCCCCTGCTTTCCAAGGAGCGACCCGGCAAGCGCATTCTCCGTATCATTTCCCAGCGTAAGCGGAATCCGCGGGAACGCATCTTCCACCAGGTGAGTGATCACCGGGACGTCTCCGGGCACATCTCCGAAGCCCGCTATGGCAATGAACCCGGCCGTAATCTCGCTCTGAGCGATCCCCGCCTGACAACAGATCTTGAGTATTCCGTCCTTTAATATAGAAAGAACTGCCTCTGTTCCGTTCACCATGTAGTTGGCAGGCCCGAGAACACACCCGGCCTCCGCGCTGCCGTCCTCACCGCAAAGGAGAAATGCCGTCTTCGTCCCACCACAGTCAACACTCAGATATCGTTTCATTGGCTTCCTCCTCAAACCGCTCCGGGTCTATCCCCAGAATCCGGCACGCATTTTTATAATATACCTTTTTCAGGATTTCATGGTCCAGACCGATTCCGTAAATCTCCCATCTTCCCTGTCCCGGAGTTTCATTTTCCAGATGGTAGGGGAAATATTCGTCCTCTGTCTCCAGAAAACGATAGTAAATCCTGTGGTATCCCATACTTTCCGGAGTGGAATCCGTCCCGAAAACAATTCTGTCCTGATATTTTTCAAAAAACCGCTTCGCACTGTAGGGAACCCGTCCAAGCTCTGCCAGCCGGGCGGCGATATCCACGTTCATATTCGGATACCTGTCAAGCTGATCCCCGACCCAGGCCAGGTCCTCCGCGCAGTTTCCCACATGCGCGACGATAAACACCGTTTGCGGATGATCCCGGATGACATTCTCCTGCATCTCCATCAGCTCCTCAAAGCTCATGTATTTTGAATGATCAGAAAAATCCCACTCAGGCATCTCGTGAAGTTCTTCCCACCGCTCGTTCGTCTCGTCAACGTGCATGAAAAACGCCTTCGGGTCCGCGATGTGCATCAGAATCGGAATCCCGAGCTCCGCAGCAGTATCATAGACCGCGTCAAATCTGGGATCATCCATACGCAGCGGTTCCCCGTTTTTGTCTTTCTTATAGAGAGCCAGATCTTTCCACATTTTGATCCCCCTGCAGCCTTCCTCATACGCCTCCCGGATCTGCCGTCTGATATCCTCCCGGAAATCCGGTCCGTCATACTCAGAGTAGTCAAGCTGCATAAAATGAATAAAACGTTTTTCAAATCCGGCAGTCTTCGCCTTTAACGCCCGCAGGTCCTCTCCGCCGTAGCCGTCCATGTCCACAGCCAGAGCTACCCCGCACCCTGCCAGCTCCCGCGCGTATTCTGCGGTATCATACTTTTCCGCGTAGTTATCGCCCAGCAGCATCTTTCCCATGTGGGTGTGAAAATCAATCACGGGAAATGCAGGCTTTTGTATTGATGTTCTTGGCAGCACTGCCGCACTTACAGGTCTGAAATCCTTTAATTCCATATTCCGCCTCCTGCATATTTCCTGAATTTATTACACGACGCTCCGCATCGGAGACATATCACATACATATTTCTCTCCTGCGAAGCGCCATAACTTTTTCCGAAACTTTACTTCATTCCCGTCATCGCAATTCCTTTGATGAACTGCTTCTGGAAGATGATGAATACAATGGACGCAGGTATCATAATCAATGATGCTGCTGCCATTGTCGCAGACAGGTCATTTAAGTGCTGCGTCGAGAAGAAGGACATTGCCAGCGGCAGCGTCATGTTCTTCGTGCTGTTCAAATAGATGAGTGGTGTCTGGTAATCGTTCCACACTGTCAAAAAAGTAAAAATTGTAAGGCTTCCCAGTGCCGGCCGGATTCCCGGAAGAACGATCTTCCAGTAGATAATGAAGTCCGAAGCATTGTCCAGCATAGCGCACTCAAACAATTCGCTCGGGAGATCATCGATAAACTGCTTGCACAGAAAGATTCCGAACGCGCTGACAAACATCGGCACAATCAGCGAAATAATCTTATCATACCATCCCAGTCCTGAAATAAGCAGGAAATTCGGGATCATCATGGCCGCTGTCGGCATCATCATTGTGATCAGAATCACGTAGAAAAGCACTTTTTTCAGTCGGAATCTGTATTTCGACAGTACAAATCCTACGATTGAGCTCGTAAACAGAACAACCACGGTGTCAATAATCGTAATGAACAATGAATTTCCAAGCCATGTAAAGAACGGCGATTCAGTCAGCACCTTCTCATAGCCCGACAGTGTAAACTCGATAGGCAGCATATTTGTCGGATGAAGCAGAATCTCCTTTGTTGACTTAAAGGAGTTGGAAAGCATCCAGAAGTATGGTGCGAGGAAAATCACCGCCAGCACGCTCAATACGATAAAGGAGAAGATTCTGAGTTTTCTGTTTTTCTTATCTTTTAATATTCTCATAGCGCGCCTCCTAATATTCCCAGTCGACCTGGCTTCTCTTCTGTTCAATCAGTGACAGGATCATGATGATCACGAACAGGACAAGCGAGATTGCTGAGGCATATCCCATATCTTTGTATTCAAACGCAGTCTTATAGATATATCTCGACAGCACCAGGCCGGAATTCTGCGGTCCGTCTTTCAGAATCAAAACTGCGAACTGCGTAAACATCTGGAAATGGGAAATCAGAGTCTGTACGATTACAAACTGGAAGCTCCGCCCCAGAAGCGGCCAGGTGATCTTTCGGAATTTCACCCACTCACTTGCGCCGTCCAGATCCGCTGCCTCGTAAACATACGCCGGTATTCCGTCGATTCCTGCCGAAAACAGAATAATATTATATCCTACATCCATCCAAATCGAATAGATAATCAGAGAAATCATAACCACTTTCGGATCGCCCAGCCAGTTTACGGACGGCAGTCCGACCGCATTTAATATCACATTCAAAAAACCTGTTGTTGTCGGAAAAATCGACCGCGAAAACACAACTGCGGTCGCCGCCTGCGATGCGATACATGGCAGGAAAAAAATCATCCTGAACAGACTTCTTACTTTATTTGACTTAAACCAGCTGATGCACTGTGCAATCAAAAGCGACATTATAATATTGAGACAGACCGTTACCAGCACAAATACAAATGTATTCTTCAGAGCAATAAGGAACTCATCATCTTTAACAAGCGTCGCAAAATTATCAAATCCCACGAAGTAATTGTCCGAGCTCAGCGGATTATAATGGAAGAACGAAATTACCAGACCGATTATAATCGGAGCAATGATGAATATGCACATATGCGCCATGGCCGGAAGCATTACCGCCCATATAAATTTCTTGTTTTTCATAGCATATCCTCCTTATAACAGGAAAGGGGCGTTTTCCCCGCCCCTTCGCCTTTGTTTCGTATTTACAGGATTCCATTCAGCTCTGTATTCAGGTCTTCCATCGCTTCATCAATTGATGCGTAATCACCTGAGCAGTAAGCAACAAATGCGTTGTTCACCGCCTCTTTCCAACGGTCCGTATTGAAGTGTCCTATAAACTGTCCGTCATCCAGGATACCTGTTAACGCCTCTGCATACGGCATCTGCTCCAGATATTCCTCGCTCTGAGCCAGGCTCTTCTTCGCCGGGATTTGTGTACAGCTTACATTCAGGTCCAGCATCACTTCATCCTGATAAACGTATTTAAGGAATTCAAGAGCCAGTTCCTGCTCCTCTGTACTTGAGCTCGAGCTGATTGCCATAGACCAGCCGTTTTCTGCTGCGAATTTAGGCGTATCTGTGTACCACGGCATTTCCACATAATCAAAATCTGTTCCAAGCTCCAGTTCAAAGGACTGCTCGCCTTCGGATACTGTCCATGGTCCTCTCGGGCACATCATAACACGGCCTGCATAAAGCTGCTGATAACCTTCCAGGTCTCCGCCTCCGGTGAGTCCTTCCAGATCTGTCACGCCATCCTCTGTCACCATGCTCGCCAGCTCGTCAAACGCAGTTTTTGCTTCCTCTGTCGTTACGTTAAACGCGCTTCCATCCTCCGTCATGTAGTTACTTCCCTGCTGAAGGATCATTGAGAAGAATAAATACGGTACAGAATCCCAGTTCACGAAGTCAAAGCCCTTCACCTCAAAAGTGTCCCCATTGTGCACAGTTCCCTCAATGGCTGCCTCTTTCAGTTCATCCCATGTAGTCGGCACAGACAGCCCGTTTTCTTCAAGAAGGGACAGATTCACGAGCATTCCGCCATTCTCAATGTTAAATTCCATCGGAATTCCATACAGCTTATCCTCATAAAGCAGTGCTCCATAAGTCGGTGCGTAGGTTTCTTCCATTACCTGGGAAGCGAAATCTTCCGGGATCTCCATCAGTGTGCCGTAAGGTGTGAAGTCAAGCGCCCAGCCGCCCCACAGCTCGTAAATATCTGCGCCTCCTTCACCGTCAATCAGCGACGTCTGCACCTTTGCCTCAAACTCGTCATATGGGAAGGATTCAATCTCAATATGCACGCCCTCATGCTCCGCTTCAAATCCTTCGATTGCTCTCATGTAAGCGTCGTACCACGGCTCATTCTGATGAGTCCACATTGTAAGTGTAATATCATCTGAACTGCCTCCGCCGGAAGAACCGCCGGAACATCCCGCCAGTGAAAATACCATAACTCCACATAATAACAGACTAACGATTCGCTTTTTCATGTAGCACCTCCATATCTATCTTCAATGATTTAAAGTAGCCAAGATATTCTGCGTTCTTATCAAGCATCTCCTGTACCATGTTCTGAATCTCATCCATGCTGCAAACCGCGCTTGTGAGCGGGTCGAACAGAATCGCTTCAAACACCTTGTTCGGATCTCCCTCAATCGCTGCCTGAACAGCCAGATCCTCAATGAGCGCCGAGTTATTTACCATGATCGCCAGGTGATCCGGCAGCGTGATCTGCTTGATCGGCACGATTCCCGCTTCCGTTGCAACTGTCGGAACCTCAACGCATACGCCCTGTTTTACATTAGTAATGTAGCCGTGGTTTTTCAGATTGCCGTTGAAGAAATACGGTGTATGATCTCCGAAAATAGCGTTGAAGATATTGGATGCATACTCCTCGCCTCTCTCCAGCTCAACCTCGCCGTTCTCAAGCCAGTCCTGATACTCCTTCTCCCATGTATCCTCACGGCCCAGATACTCGTCCAGTATGTAACCGTAAGCTCCCGGATTCCATCCGGTTCCGTGTGTACAGTACTTCTCAATCAGGTCCGGACGTTTTCTGAACCATGAAACATACTCTGAGTTATGTCCGGAAGACTCTGTGTTGAAGTAGCCCAGCTTTTTGAACATCTCGATTCTTACCGGTTCTTCGTTTGCAATTTCTTCTCTCTGGATTGCCTTGTAGAGATCCGGGTACGCATCTTTTCCGTCCACCTTGAAGTCCAGGTAAAATGCCTGGTGATTAATTCCCGCGCACGTATACTCTACTTTCTTGTCCTTCGCTCCGACCCATTCTGCAAGCATCTCAGCCGTTCCCTGAACGCTGTGGCACAGTCCTGTAATGTTCATATTCGACATGGACTGTAAGTAGCTTACGAGCATTGCCATAGGGTTCGTGTAGTTTAAAACTACCGCGTTCGGACAAACCTCCTCGCAGTCCCGGATGATGTCCAGCATCACCGGAGCCGTCCTTAAGAAACGGAAGATTCCTGACGGTCCTCTCGTGTCTCCCACACAGATATCCACGTTGTACTTCTTCGGGATCTCAATGTCATGCCGCCATACTTCCACGCCTCCCTGCAGGATAGTAATCAGTACTCCGTCTGCATCTTTGAGGGCTTCCCTGCGGTCCAGCGTTCCTTTTACTGTGGCCGGATAGTTTCCGGCATCCACGATCTTCTGCACTCCTTTCACCGCATATTCCAGACGCTTCGGATTGATATCCATCAGCATCAGCTCTGCATCTCTGAACGCGTCGAACGTCAGGATGTCCCTCACAAGATCCTTCGTGAAGTCCAAAGATCCTGCTCCAATGAATGTAAACTTTCTCATCTCGCACCTCCGTTTAGTAAACATTTATGATTTGTTTATCATCCTGTCCTTAATATAATCCTATTAGATGTAAAATGCAAGTATTTTTTGATAATTTTTTACTAATTTCTTTTAAATTTATCGTTATTTTTTTGACATTATGTTTACTAAAATTTATTTGATTTCGCAATTTTAACCATTTTTTTGCTTTACACATCCACTTTTTTGTGATATTATGTTTACTAAACAGGAGGTATTTTATGGCAACTATAAGAGATGTAGCAAAAGAAGCAAATGTATCTATTACTACGGTTTCAAAAATTCTTTCAAATGACCCATCCTTCCACGTAAGCGAAGCGACCAGAAAACGCGTTATGCAGGCAGTCAGAAACCTTGACTATAAATACGCAGAAAAAAAGAGCCAGATCCGCATCGGATGCATCATGTCCCTTACATACAGTTATTCCGACCCTTATTTCAGCGATATTTTAAGCGGAATACAGACCTACTGCGCCAGTCATAATGCTTTCATCTCCCTTATCATCAGCTACTCCCAGCTGAGAGATGTAAAATATGACCTTGAGAAACAACTTCAGGAACTGGATGGTTTCATTATTACCGACCTGCCGGAAGGCAAATTCGAGACAATTACGAAGCTTGGCAAAAAAATGGTATTTGTAGACCACTATATCAGCGGTTACTGTAATGTAGGATTTAACGACATTTATGCCAACCAACTCCTTATGGAATATCTGATCAACTGCGGCTACCGCAAGATTGCGTATATCGGGGGCCCGTCAGGAACAGACGATTTTCTCTCCAATTCACGCCTGATGATTTACCGTGAGATTCTTCGGAGAAATAATATTTCTTATGACCCCAGCCTGATCTACGACTGCGGATGGGACAATAAGCAGTGCGCGTCACAGGTAAAAGAACTTTTCAACCGGCATCCGGACACCCAGGTCATCTTTGCAGGGTCCGACTCCCTGGCCATCACAGTCCTCGCCCAGTTAAAGGAGTTCGGTCTGAAATGCCCGGATGATATCGGCGTTGTGGGGTTCAATGATATCATGCTGGCAAAGAGCTTCACCCCTCCTCTGACCACAGTGCGTCTCCCCTCCGTAGAAATGGGTGAACTGGCCGCGGAGATGCTGATCCGCCAGATCAAGACAAATACCACACTGAACCGGCAGATCCTGCTGCCCGTAGAATTAAAGGTGAGAGAATCTACAAGAAAGATTGATTAAGATATAAGGGTATTTTTTTGAAATATCTGCTATACTTAATACATATCGAAATTCAGGGGATGCTGCGGCGCTCCGGACTGGATCATCGAGATTGTTTCCCCAGGCAGCCGCCGTATGGATTATTACACAAAACTATTCAAATACCGTACAGCCAAAGTTCGCGAATACTGGATTGTTGATCCGGACAAAAGCCGGATTACTGTTTATAATTTTCAATCCAAAGACACACATGAGTTTACCTTCTTCCAATCTGTCAGAGCTGCGGCTGTTTCACAAAAAGGAACTACATTTATGGAAATTATAAAATTAGCCCCGGCAAAATACGCAGGCCGTAAATTTACCATCCGCTATACCACCGGCGGATACTACGACATACTCCCGGACGCTTCCGGCTTTCGGATTGAGTACAGACAATTTGAAAACACACTGGAGAAATCTTTTGACGACGTATTTTTCAGTAAACGGCTCGAAGCACCCACAGGTTATGGCGCGTTTGAAAACGGCCGGATGATCGGATACGTGGAGGGGAGCCCGGAAACCTGGAATAACCGTTATCGTATCAGCAATATTTTTGTATCCGACGAATCCAGACGCCACTGCGGAATCGGGACAGCGCTGATGGACACTATCCTGCGCGAAGCCGCAGAAAGCGGCGCCCGCATGACTGTTCTGGAAACGCAGAGCTGCAATGAAAACGCAATCGCATTTTACCGCAAAAACGGGTTTGAGATCATCGGATTTGATTTGTACTCGTATTCAAATCATGATCCGGAGCGCCATGAAGTCCGGATTGAGATGGGGAGAGGCTCTGACTTCTGAACATCCGCGATACAGAAAATTATGTCTTTCCCATCCGAAAGCACATCGTCAATCATCAACGCAGAGTTACGAACAAGTTTCAGAATCGGATTATCAAAAGTAGCGGTTCTCATCTTTTAATTTTTCTGGTATTATGGCCTTCTGTGTGCTAAGATACTTCTAAAGCATTAAACGTTTCCAGCAAGTTTTTATTCTCAGAAGGCATTTAGCCCATCAAAAGTTCTAATCACATTCAGGAAAATCTCAATGCTTTTATTCCCATTTAACAAAAGCAGAGAGGTTTCCAAATGCAGGTAACCAGTGGCGAATTGCCGGCCATCACTATACGAGAAGCCTCTTTGCACCACGCCTAAAGGAGGATTATCTATGGCAAATGAAAACACTGTAACTGTAAACCGGACTTTTAAATCCACACTCTTTATCATACTCTTCGAGGATAAGAACAACCTGCTGGAACTGTATAACGCAATGACAGGAAAACAGTATACAGATCCCGAACTCCTGGAGGTCAATACACTGGAGAACGCCATATACATGACCTTGAAGAATGATATTTCATTCCTGATCGACGGGCGTCTCTCCCTGTATGAGCACCAGTCCACTTATAACCCGAACCTTCCCCTGCGTTTTTTGCTCTATATCGCTAAAGTCTATGCAGGAATCACAAAAAACTCTAATCTGTACGGGACAAAGACTGTGAATATTCCGGCTCCGGAATTCGTTATTTTCTACAATGGAGAAGATGTGAAGCCGGAACGATTGGTTCTAAAACTGTCGGATATGTACGAGACAAAAGACCGGGAAGCAAAGCTAGAACTTGTGGCGGTAATGCTGAATATTTCAGGAGATAATAATATGAGGCTCAAAGAAGCGTGCAGGACACTGGAGGAATACGCCGTCTACACGGATAAAATCCGATTGTACACTAAGAATATACCTCTTGTGGATGCAGTAGAACGCGCGATTGATGAATGTATCAAAGAAGGGATTCTGGAAGAATTTTTGAGGAAACACAAAGCGGAGGCGAAAGAGATGAGCATTTTTGAATATGATCAGGAAAAGCATATGAGGCAGGAACGGGAAGCCGCCTGGGAAGACGGACATGCTGCCGGAATTGAAGAGGGCCGCGCCGCAGGAATCGAGGAAGGGCATGCCGCCAGAGCGAGAGAAACTGCAAAAAGGCTCTCCACAATGGGAATGCCGATAGAGAAAATAGCCAACGCAGTAGATGCCAGTGTTGAAGAAGTTCAGGGGTGGCTTAACCATAGCTCGAAAGAAGATCAGCTTTAACAGATCAGCTATAAAGTTCAATAACGTTTTTCGTCAAAATGAGTCCGGAAGAGGAGCGGATTTTTGATAAAACGTATTCCGGGAAAAGGGAGACAGCCGCTCGATATTCCGTTCCTCAGAAAGTATACTCAAACCGCCGCTCCGCTTCCTGCGCATTCTCAGCCAGAAATGTTATTGACTAAATAGGCTGAAAACGCAGTAATGGAGGATGGCGAGGAGCGCCTTCGGAAGGGGATTAGTGAAACTTAAAGTACCGGATACGGATGTTAGGGC
>JAHZHF010000007.1:6046-29190 GCA_019420405.1 Clostridiales bacterium | reverse complement strand
CGAATTTCAAGGGTTTTGGTACATATGATTTTGTGGGCTTCCGCAATTACATGGATCTGTTTACAGATCCCAGAATCGGAGGATCCTATTTGTTTACGATTAAGCTCGCCATCGTGGCGACGATCGTGACGAATGTCATCAGCCTGGTTCTTGCGCTTGGCTTAAACAGCAGAATCAAAGGCAAGACATTCCTGCGTGCGGCGTACTTTGTGCCGAACGTACTCGGAGCATTGGTTGTGGGTTATATTTTTCAATATTTCTTTACATATATACTGCCGGGAATTACCGGTGGGTCGAGCATGCTGTCAAACAGCAAGACAGCGTGGATCGCGATTGTGATCGTGTGTGCATGGCAGTCGATTGCAATGAATACAATCATCTATATCTCCGGACTTCAGACAGTGCCGGAGGATGTATACGAAGCCGGAGACCTTGACGGAGCAACGGGCTGGAAGAAGTTCAAGCATCTTACATTCCCGCTGATCGTCCCGTTCTTTACGATCAATATGGTTCTTTGTGTGAAGAACTTCTTGATGGTATTCGATCAGATCATGGCAATGACAAAAGGGGGACCGGAACAGAGTACGGAATCCATTTCCTATTTGATCTACAATAACGGTCTTTCCGGTGGAAGCTTCGGATACCAGAGCGCGAACGCGGTTGTATTCTTCATTGTGATCGTGGCGATCTCAGTTGCGCAGATGACGATATCCGGCAGGAAGGAGGAGCAGTTATAATGTATGAGAAGATGAAAGCAAGAGTGAATTGGCCGATTACAATTCTCCTGTTTGTCGGCCTGATAACGGTGGCATTTCCGCTGTATATGACGATTGTGATCGCTTTCAAGCAGCCGACAGAGATGACGAACAGTATCTCGGGAATCCTCTCCCTGCCTGAATCCTGGAGCCTGAGCAACTTCGCGCAGGCGATGGAGCTGACCGATTTCTGGCATTCCCTTGGGAACAGCCTTCTTGTGACAGTGAGCACGGTGGTTCTCTGTATACTCATTCATGCGCTAATGGGGTATGCGGTTGGAAGAAATAAGGCGCATAGCAAAGTTTATAACGTGATTTACCTCTTCATCGTAAGTGGTATGTTCGTGCCGTTTGCAATCCTTATGATGCCTCTGGCGAAGCAGACGGCAGAGATGCATCTTGATAATTGGGCTGGCGTAATCCTGCTTTATGTGGTATTCTATATGCCGATGAATTTATTGCTGTATACAGGATATCTTGTCAATATTCCAATCGCACTTGAAGAGGCGGCCCGGGTAGATGGGGCGAGCACATGGCGGACTTTCTGGAAGATCATCTTCCCGATTATGAAGCCGATGCATGCTACCGTTGCTGTAATCACGGCGCTGGCAGTATGGAACGACGTTATGACTCCGCTGATTATCATGTCAGGTAAAGGATCGAATACGCTGCCTCTGGCGCAGCTTACGTTCCAGACGCAGTTCGGTACGAACTATAACCTGGCGTTTGCATCCTATTTGCTGGCGTTGATACCGATTATAATTTTCTATGTGATCTGCCAGAAACAGATCATCAACGGAGTGGTAAATGGTGCTGTGAAATAAACAGATTCTGGCGCGTGGGCGCGTCAGTAAGGGCAGGTGTTATGTGCAGGTAACAGTACATTTCATCTGCTCTTTTTTATCAGATGGATGAAAGCGGAATGATGCGCCCGAATCTCGTGCCAAGACTCGCGGGCGAGTCCTGAGTTAAACAGGAAACATGAATTACAGGAGGTATAGAGGAGTATGAGTATTATTTATGATGAGAAGCAGAAAACGATCAGTCTGCATACAAAGAACACGACCTATCAGATGCAGGTGGACAGATACGGCTTCCTTCTTCATCTTTATTACGGAAAGCGTACGGACGGATGCATGGATTATCTGCTGACGTATTATGACAGGGGATTTTCAGGCAATCCTTATGAGGCGGGACGTGATAAAACATATTCAATGGATGCGCTCCCGCAGGAGTTCCCGTCTCTTGGAACCGGGGACTACCGGACGCCTGCCTGCATTATTAAAAATACAGACAGAACCTACTGCAGTGATTTTCGCTATGAGAGTCACAGTATCCGGGAAGGAAAGTATGCTCTGAAAGGGCTGCCGGCAGTGTACGCAGATGACGGCGAGGCGCAGACGCTGGAAGTTACCCTGATCGACCGGGTGTCCGGTGTGAAAGCAGTGCTCCTCTACGGAGTTCTCCCGGAATATGATGTGATTACCAGAAGCGTGCGGATCGTAAACGCAGGAAGCGGACATGCGTCCGTGAAGAAGCTGATGCCTGCGTGCCTTGACTTTACCGGCGGGAACTATGATTTTATTACATTTTACGGGCGTCATGCCATGGAACGGAATTACCAGAGGATGCCTATCGGGCACGGAGTGTCAAAGATCGGCAGCCTGAGAGGAACCTCAAGCCATCAGTACAACCCCGCGGTCATCGTGGCGGAACACGACGCAACAGAGAGCGCGGGAAACTGTTATGCGTTGGTCTATGTTTACAGCGGAGGATTTCAGAGCGAGGCGGGAATGGACCAGTATTCTCAGACCAGGGTGCTGATGGGATTTTCAGAAGAGCAGTTTGCCTATCCGCTGGAGGCGGGCGATGAGTTTCAGTCTCCGGAAGTGATCCTGACCTGTTCAAGTGAAGGATTAGCGAAACTTTCCCAGAATCTTCACTGCTGCATGAGGACTCATCTGTGCCGCGGAAAATATAAAGAGTCGGTAAGGCCGATCCTGTTAAACAGCTGGGAGGCGTCCTACTTTGACTTCACCGGGGAGAGCCTTCTCAAACTGGCAGAGCAGGCGGCGGAACTCGGAATCGAGATGTTTGTCATGGACGACGGATGGTTCGGGCATCGTGACAGTGATCTCAGAGGCCTGGGAGACTGGAAAGTCAATGAGAGGAAACTTGGCTGCACGCTCGGGGAGCTGATCGGAAAGATCAATGATCTGGGGCTGAAATTCGGGATCTGGATCGAACCGGAGATGGTAAACGAGGACAGTGATCTGTACCGGACGCACCCGGACTGGGCGTTTGTGATACCTGGGCGCAGACCGAACCGCTCGAGACACCAGCTTGTTCTTGATTTTTCCAGAAAGGAAGTAGTAGACTATATCTATGACCGGATCTGCGAGGTGCTGGATCAGGGAAATGTGGAATATGTCAAGTGGGATATGAACCGGAGTCTGGCGGATATTTATTCTGCAACAGCGGACAGCCAGGGGCGTGTGCTCCACGATTATGTGCTGGGACTCTATGATTTCCTGGAGAGGCTGGTAAACAGATATCCGAATATTCTGATTGAGGGATGCAGCGGCGGCGGCGGAAGATTCGATGCGGGTATGCTCTATTATACGCCGCAGATCTGGTGCAGTGACAATACAGATCCGATCGACCGTCTGGAGATCCAGTACGGGACATCGTTCATTTACCCGGCGTCTTCTGTGGGGGCGCATGTTTCCGCATCGCCGAACCACCAGACCGGCAGGATCACATCCATGAAGACGAGAGGAATTGTCGCCATGGCGGGAACTTTCGGATATGAGCTGAACTTAAATGAGCTGGATGAGAATGAGAAATCTGAGATCCGGCGGCAAATCGGCGAATATAAAAAATACGCGGTGCTGATACAGACAGGACTTTACTACCGTTTGACGAACCCGCAGACCGCGGGAACGGGCGCGTGGGAGTTTGTGTCTGAGGACGGCAGGGAAGCGCTTGTGCAGGCTGTGGTGATAAAGCAGCATGCGAATATGATCGTGGATTATGTGCGGGTCAGAGGACTCAAAGAAAATGCGGTGTACCGCGAGACGGAGAGCGGCCGGCTGTATAACAGCACTGCACTCATGGAAGCTGGAATTCCCATGCCTGTAGAGCTGGGGGAATACCGCGCATATCAGTGGCATTTTGTGAGAGAAGATTGACGCAGAAATAAGAAAGATGCAGAAATGAGAAAGATGTCAGGGCAGACTGGAACAGATCTGCCCTGGTGCATATAAGAATCACAGTGACAGGAGAAAAGGAAGAATGGCAAAGCAATCAAGAGCAGCAAGGAAAAAAGCGGCAGCAAAGACGCAGACACAGGCAGCAAAGGTACAGGCGGAAAAAAACAAAAATCAGGTGAATGCAGCCGCAGAGCAGGCGGAAGAAGAGAAGAAGGCAGCAGAGGCTGCTGCCGCAGCCGCGAAGCAGGCGGAAGAAGAGAAGAAGGCAGCGGAGGCTGCCGCCGCAGCCGCGAAGCAGGCGGAAGAAGAGAAGAAGGCAGAGGAGGCTGCCGCCGCAGCCGTGAAGCAGGCGAGGGAGGAGAGCGACAGCGCTTTCGCGGAGCGCCTGGCACGTCACCACGACGAGCTGCGCTGGCTCTACATGGAGCTCTATGATAACGACGATATGTTCGCAGAGCTGTGCGGGCAGATGAAGGAATATTATGATCAGAGAAATGAGAAACTGAAAGCTCTTGATTCAGAACGCGTGCAGGCAGGCGCATGGTACCGTGAGAAGGATATGCTCGGCATGATGATGTATATCGACAATTTTGCGGGAAATATCCGGGGCGTGGAAGAAAAACTTGATTATCTGGAAAAATGCAATGTAAACTACGTGCACCTGATGCCGTTTCTGGATTCTCCGAAAGGGCGGTCTGACGGCGGATATGCGGTAGCGGATTTCCGGAAGGTGAAGCCGGAGCTTGGAACGATGGATGATCTTGCGCATCTGGCAGAGAAATGTCACGAGAAAGGGATCAGCCTCTGCATGGACTTTGTTATGAACCATACGTCCGAGGATCACGAGTGGGCAGTGAAGGCGCGGCAGGGAGACGGGGAATATATGAGCCGTTATTTCTTCTACGCAGATCCTTCGATCCCGGAAGAGTATGAGAAGACAGTGCCTCAGGTGTTCCCGACGACTGCTCCCGGGAATTTCACTTATCTGCCGGAGATCGGACATTATGTAATGACTACATTTTATCCGTACCAGTGGGATTTAAACTACCGCAATCCCCGTGTGTTCAATGAGATGATGTACAATTTCCTCTATCTGGCGAATCAGGGGATGGATATCATCCGGATTGATGCGGTTCCGTATATCTGGAAAGAGCTGGGGACAAACTGCCGGAACTTAAAGCAGGTGCATACCATTGTCCGCATGATGCGTATGATCGGGGAAATCGTATGCCCGGGCATTGTCCTTCTGGGCGAGGTGGTTATGGAGCCGGATAAGGTTGCGCCGTATTTTGGTACAGTGGAGAAGCCGGAATGCCATATGCTCTACAATGTCACAACCATGGCGACTACATGGAACACGGTGGCGACAAGGGATATCCGCCTTTTGAGAAAGCAGATGGATATTGTGTGCGCGCTTCCGAAGGAATATACATTCCTGAATTATTTGAGATGCCATGATGATATCGGCTGGGGACTTGACTATGATACACTTAAGACATGGGGGATGAACGAGGTTCCTCATAAAAAATATTTAAATGACTACTTCCAGGGAAAGACCGAGGGAAGTGTGAGCCGCGGAGAACTCTACAACGAGGATCTGGTGACCGGAGATGCCAGATTCTGTGCGACCACGGCGTCCATGTGTGGAATTGAGAGTGCCGGGTTTGAGCAGAATGATCAGAAGATGGATCAGGCTATCCGGAAAGATATCATGCTTCACGCATATATGTTCACCCAGTCAGGAATCCCTATGCTCTACAGTGGCGATGAAGTGGGCCAGGTCAACGACTATACCTATAAGGAAGATCCGGAGAAAGCGCCGGATTCCCGTTACATTCACAGAGGGAAATTCAACTGGGAGCTGGCGGATAAGATTGAGGAAAAAGGAAGCGTGCAGGAGCGCCTCTTCCATGCACTCGGAGATCTGGAGGCGGTCCGCAGAAGAGAAGCTGTGTTTAATGTGGACGCGGAGGTGTACACGAAAGATTACAGCGATACTTCGATACTCTGGATTGTGAGAAAAGCAGGCGGCGAAGAATTTCATGCCGTGTTTAATTTCAGCGATTATGACAAGGAAATCTGGATGCCGGAAGTAAGAGAGTATGAGGATCTGATGAGCGGAAAAACAGAAGTTGTTCAAAAGACGGTGATCCCGGCCTGGGGATTTCTGTGGATGAAGAGCAGATAAAAGAAAAGATTTGACAGGCAGGTTCAAGAACGTTATAATGAACAAATGAAACAAGGGCGTTTCCTCAGAAGGAGGAGAGCGCCCTTTTGTGGTTATGGAGAGAAAGATTGTTCCTGAAAAATGAAAGGAGGTTTCATAGATATGCATAATTATACGAAGGAGGATATCCTGCGGATCGTAGAAGATGAGGATGTGGCTTTTATCCGCCTGCAGTTCACGGATATTTTCGGAACGATGAAAAATATGGCGGTGACGGTAAGTCAGCTCGAGAAGGCCCTGGACAACAGGTGTATGTTTGACGCATCTTCTCTGGAGGGGCTGGCCGGGGAGGAGGATTCGGATATGTATCTGTACCCGGATCTGAGTACTTTTGAGATATTCCCCTGGAGACCACAGCAGGGCAAGGTGGCCCGGCTGATCTGCGATGTGTACCGTCAGGATGGAACTCCCTATGAGGGAGATCCCAGGTATGTGCTGAAAAAGGCGATCGCCCGGGCAGAAGAGATGGGGTATACGCTGAACGCAGGGCCGGAGTGTGAGTTTTTCCTTTTCCATACGGATGACGACGGGATACCGACTACACTGACACATGAGAAAGGTGGGTACTTTGACGTCGGTCCGCTTGACCTGGGTGAAAATGCAAGGAGAGATATGGTGCTCACCCTGGAGGATATGGGGTTTGAGATCCTCTCCTCCCATCATGAAATCGCGCCCGCACAGCATGAAATTGATTTCCGTTACGACGAGGCGCTTGTGACAGCGGACAACATTATGACGTTTAAACTGGTGGTAAAGACGATTGCGAAGCGGCACGGGCTTCATGCTACGTTTATGCCAAAGCCCAGGATCGAGACTTACGGATCGGGAATGCATGTGAATCTTTCTCTGAGCAGGGATGGTGTAAATGCATTTCAGAATGTGGCGGATGAAAACGGTCTGAGTGAGGAGGGCTACTATTTTATCGGCGGCCTGATGAAGCATATGAAAGCGATCACCT
This sequence comes from Clostridiales bacterium, assembly GCA_019420405.1. Lineage (GTDB taxonomy): Bacteria > Bacillota > Clostridia > Lachnospirales > Lachnospiraceae > Mediterraneibacter. Next base: position 22,038 of record JAHZHF010000007.1, on the reverse strand, counting down.
GTATCACGAATCCTACGGTTAATTCTTACAAAAGATTTGTGCCGGGCTATGAAGCTCCGGTTTATATGGGATGGTCGTCGAAAACGAGAGGGCCGCTGATTCGTGTTCCGTCGAACAAGGGAGAGAATACCCGGATCGAACTGAGGAGCCCGGACGCGACGGCAAATCCGTATCTTGCTCTGGCGGTTCTGCTTATGGCCGGGCTGGATGGTATTGAGAATCGGATCATGCCACCGGCATGTATTGATAAGAATATTCAGAAGATGACGAGAGAAGAGAGGGAGTCTCTTGGAGTGGAAGAGCTTCCAAGATCGCTGAAAGAGGCGGTGGAAGAACTGGAAAAGGACAGCTTTATCCAGAAAGTGCTCGGCATGGATCTGGCGGATAAGATTATGAAAGCACATAAGAAAGAGTATCATGACTACTGTATGCAGGTGACAGACTGGGAGATCTCAAATTATCTTTACAAGCTGTGAAGATAGCGAGGGTGATTCTGTAAAGCGGAATTTTGTAAAGTGAAAGATACTGCGTTGGCATAGAAAAGGGACAGACAGCGGGAGGTGACACGGATTGAGCAATATTATCGTTGCGTTTTCAAAAAGGGAGAATGCGGTCAATATACGGAATATCCTTACGAGATCCGGGGTCGAAGTGTCCGCTGTCTGCATGACAGGAACGAAAGTACTGCAGTATGCGGAGCTGTGGAATGAAGGAATTGTGATCTGCGGAAACCGCCTGCAGGATATGCATTATACACAGCTTAATGAACTTCTTCCGGAGACGTTCCGGATGCTTCTGGCTGCCTCTGCGGATAAGTGGGTGGACGGGCTCCCGGACGGTGTTGTGGGACTGCCCCTTCCGGTGCGGGCGTATGATCTGGTTGAAACTGTGGGGATGCTTCTCGAGAGTCAGGAGCGGCTGAGAAGAAAAAGAAAGAAGCCGGGCGTGGCAAAGGGGAGGGACTCTGCTCAGAAAAAAGAGATCGACCGTGCCAAAGCGGTGCTGATGGAGAGAAATCACATGTCCGAGGGAGAAGCCCACAGATATCTTCAGAAGACAAGTATGGAGAGCGGGACGAATATGGCGGAGACGGCTCAAATGATCCTGCGTATGATGGATGGCTGAATGGTCACCTCGGAAATAGTAACAGTTCAGCCCGCGTCATTGCGCTTCCGTATATTGACAGGAAGCGCAGTACAGGTTATAAAAGAAGGGGATAGAACGGACGGAAGCCGGGAAACCGGAAGCGCAGCCCTCCGTTCCTCCGTAAAAAGCGGTGAAAGGACAGCGTAAAATGAAATTTACAAAGATGCAGGGACTCGGAAATGATTATGTGTATGTAAACTGTTTCCGGGAAAAGATAGTAAATCCGCCGGAGCTGGCGAAGAAAATCAGCGACCGGCATTTCGGAGTGGGTTCAGACGGACTGATCATGATCAATCCGTCCGAGAAGGCGGATTTTGAGATGGAGATGTACAACGCGGACGGTTCACGCGGGGAAATGTGTGGAAACGGAATACGCTGCGTGGCGAAGTATGTATATGACTATGGCCTGACCGATAAGACAACGATCACAGTGGAAACCCTCGGCGGGATCAAAACACTTGACCTGACAGTGGAGGACGGTAAAGTGAAACTGGTCAGGGTGGATATGGGAAGGCCGGAGCTGGAACCTGCCAAAATACCGGTGGTTGCAGCGGGCGAGTGTGCTGTGAACGAGCCGATCCTGACGGATGGGAAAGAATTCCATATGACATGCGTATCCATGGGAAATCCTCATGCGGTTATTTTTGTGGACAGGGACGTACGGGAACTGCCCCTGGAGGAGATCGGGCCGAAGTTTGAAAACCACGAGAGATTCCCCAACCGGGTCAACACGGAGTTTGTACGGGTATTGAATCGGCATATTGCTGAGATGCGTGTCTGGGAGAGAGGTTCTGGGGAGACGCTTGCCTGTGGAACCGGGGCCTGCGCCGTGGCTGTGGCGTGTGCATTGAACGGCCTGACAGAAGATGAAGTGACGGTTAAACTGCTCGGAGGAGATCTTAAGATCAAGTGGGACAGAGAGAAAGATACAGTGTACATGACGGGGCCGGCGGAAGTGGTATTTGACGGAGAGTGGCTGGAAGAGATATGAGAAAGTGTGGTGCAGTGAAGAGGTAATCTAAGCTGCACTTTTTTGTAGAATATATCTAATATAGAAACGAGTAAACGTTATCTATATAAAGCGAGAATGAGAAAAATATGTACAATTTGAATAAAAATATTTCTACAAAACAAAAATTATAGTCAAATATATTGACTATTTTGAAAATAGTGATACAATATAAGAAAATAAGAACTGAAAAAAAGAAAGAAAGTTCTTATATTTTTTTATAAAATGAGAAAACGTTTTCTAAGGACTGGTGTACAAAATGAATGTAACAATCAAAGATGTGGCAAAGGAAGCAGGAGTATCTGTAGCTACTGTTTCGAGAGTGATTAACAGGGTGCCGAATATTAATCAGGATATGAAGCAAAGAGTAGAGGCTGCAATTTTGCGCTTGGATTATAAGCCGAATTCTCTGGCAAAAGGATTGAAGAATAATGTGACCAATACAATTGGCATCATAGCGTCAGATATTGCGGATCCTTTTATTATAGGAGTAACACGAGTTGTGGAAAAAATCGTCCGGGCAAAAGGGTATACAATTCTTATGGCAAGTACAGATAATGATGAGGAAAAGGAAAAAGAATGCCTGGATATGATGGCGTCTAAATGTGTAGATGGATTGGTGATCTGTCCGACATCACAGAATATTGCGTCAAAATTGAAAAACTTTCATTGTGCAATAGCATCGTTTGATAGAAGAACATTAAATCATATCTATGATACAGTTTATGTGGATAAAGAAAAGGCAATGTGTGATGCTGTAAATTATCTTTTGAAAAGAGGGCATTCTAATATTGCGATGGTGAGTGGAGAAAAGAAACTGAGCACCAGCTTTGACAGATATAATGGATATATGAAAGCTTTTTTTGAAAATGATAAAATTGCCCGGCAGGGGAATTTTATGTTTGGGAGTTTTTCTGTGGAATATGGGAAAAAGGCGTTTTTGGAGCTGATGAGAAGAGAAGAGCCGCCCACAGCAATTGTAAGCGGAAGCGCGACGTTGACACAGGGAATTTTGATGCAAGCAAAAGAAATGAGAATAAAGATTCCTGAGGATGTATCGCTGATCGGTTTTGGAACACTGGATTTTCAGAGTCTTATCGAGCCTAAGATTACACATGCTGAGGAAATGCAGGAGCAGATAGGGAAAAGTATTGGTGAAATGCTGTTGAGCAGAATGGAGAACAGTAAAAAACCGACCAGATTGAAAGTGTTTGAAAGCGCTATTATTGAGGGAAATTCTGTAAAACAGATAGAATAAGGAGGGTTAGACAAAAATGGGTTTAAAAGAAAAAGAAGAGGAAACATCTGTAAGGACAATCAGAACTGCAAAAATGGCTGCAAAATTAAAAAATGCTACGCCTGGGATTTGTAGTGTCGTCGGAGTAATCGTTTTCTGGGAGATCGCAGTGCGGGCTTTTAATATTCCAAACTATGTTCTTCCATCTCCAAGTGATTCAATAGCGGCACTTTTTGAATACTGGGATTATATAAAGGACAATTTATTGACAACTTTATATGAAATTGGAGTAGGATTTGGTGCAACCGTGCTTATAAGTATCCCCGTGGCAACGATGATATCTTACTCTAAAATATTTGAGAAAACGTTATATCCATTTATGGTATTCTTGCAGCTTATCCCCAAAGTTGCTATTGGACCACTTTTTGTTGTGTGGTTCGGATTTGGAACGACCCCCAAAATTTTAATGGTTTTTCTGCTTTCTTTTTTTCCATTGCTCATGGATACTGTGGCTGGGTTAAAATCTTTAAATGGAAGGTTATATTATATGGCCAGAACTATGAGTGATTCGGAATGGAAGTTTTATTGGAAGATAAAACTTCCAAATGCACTGCCAAGTATATTTGCCGGCTTGAAGACTTCGGTATCTATGGCAACTGTAGGAGCGGTAGTTGCAGAATTTTTAGGCTCGGACAGCGGATTGGGCTACTTGCTTTTAAGGGCGAATGGAGATATTAATACGCGGCTGCTTTTCGCAATTATTATTGTATTATGCCTGATGGGAATGGTGTTCTTCGTTATTGTTGAAATTATAGAAAGAAAAGTAATTCCATGGCATGTAAGCCAGAGAGTGGAAAATAAAGCTGGGAAATAATAAATTTAAAGTCCAAAGGGTACTTTAAAATAAAAAACAAAAAGAAAAAGGAGGAAGAAAATGAAAAAAAGAATCTTATCAGTGTTGCTGGCAGGAATCATGGTGAGGGGAATTGTGGGATGCAGCAATTCTGGAACGAAGGAGGATAGCGAACCAGGTAAGAACGCAGAAAACGAGCAGGCAGAGGAAACAGAGCTGATTGATGTAACATTCAGATTAAATTACATCGCGGATGGGTTGCATTCTCCATTTTATTACGCGTATGAAAAAGGGTACTACGAAGATGAAGGGCTTAATGTAGAGATTGGAGAAGGAACCGGGGCAGGAACAACAGCAAAATTAGTTGGAACAGGAGATGCTGACATTGGATTTACAGATGCGGCTTCTGTTGCATCGGCTCGCTCGGAAGGTATCCCTGTGAAAATAGTCTGCCCAATTTATGCAGTGAATGCGTATGCTGCTATTTCGTCTGCGGATGCAGGAATTGAATCAGCAAAAGATCTGGAAGGCAAGCGTGTCGGAATTACAACAGGTGATGGCCCCTCAAATCTTTTGAACGCAGTAATTGCGGCGAATAGCCTTGATGAAAGCAAGATTGAGTTTATTACAATGGACGGAAATTCAAAAGAAACTTCTCTTATGAATGGTGATGTGGATGTAATTCTTGCGGGAGCTGACTCAGATGCGGTAGCTTTGGAGAATAAAGGCTATGATGTGAACGTGTTGAGATATTCAGAATGTGGAGCTGCCACTGTGGGTCTATCCCTTGTAGCAAGTGATGAGATGATCGAGGAAAATCCGGAAGTGATCGAAAAATTTATCGCCGCTACTTTGAAAGGCTGGGATGAGTGCAGGACGAATGGCGAGGAGGCGGTTGATATCTTTATGGACTACTATCCAACATCCGAAAGAGAAGTTGTCAGCGGAAGTCTGGGGGTTGCATTAGATAGCCTCTTCGCGGAGGATTCAGAGACATTGGGAGATCTTTCAGAAGAGGATTGGAAAAACTGCCGTGATTTGATGGTTACTTATCTGGGAGTAGATGAAAGCATACAGGCAGAAGATTTGTATACATTTGACTGTCTTCCGGAGGAACTTCCGGCCAGATAAGCACTAGATAGGGTCTGCAGTAACATTTGATTATATACTGCAGACCTATTTAAAAAGGAGACAGGATATCTATGCTGAAATTTGAACATATAGGGATGAAATATAAAACACTTACTGGTTATACAGAAGCTCTTATCGATGTGAATTTTGATGTGAATGACGGGGAATTTGTCACAATTTTGGGTCCGTCCGGATGCGGGAAAAGTACATTTTTGTTTATAGGAACAGGGCTTACAAAGTGTACATCAGGAAGGGCTGTTTTGGATGGGACAGAAATTGCAAAACCAATAAAGGAAGTTGGATTTGTGTTCCAGGATCATTTACTTTTGGAGTGGAGGACAGTTTTGGATAACATAATGATTCAAGGCGAGTTTAGAAATTCCGATTTAAAAGAGACAAAGAAAAAAGCAATGGAGTTGATTGAGCAGGTTGGACTTTCGGGCTTTGAAAATAAATATCCGTGGGAACTTTCGGGTGGAATGCAGCAAAGAGTTTCAATATGCAGAGCTTTAGTACATGAACCTAAGCTTCTGATGATGGATGAACCATATGGCGCACTGGATGCTTTGACAAGAGAACAAATGCGCGTAGATTTGGAAAAAATGTGGATGGAAAAGAAAAATACAATTCTTTTTGTAACCCATGATATAGATGAAGCGATCCTGTTAGCGGATAAAATTGTCATTTTAACTCCGAGACCGGGAAGAGTAAAGGAAATAATTAATATAAATCTTCCCCGCCCACGGAATATGAAAGTCAAAGAGTCGCCCGAATTTCTCGCCTACAGAAAGCGGGTAACAGAGCTGTTTATGGAAATGGGAATTTTGCATGAAGATTAGCGGAGGTAAACCTATGAATGATTTAAAGATTAAATTCGCAGGCTTGAAAATGAAAAATCCTGTAATTGCTGCTTCGGCGGGAACGACAAAAGACGCGCTGCATTGTTTGGAAGCGGAAAAGGCGGGCTGTGGGGCAGTAATTTTAAAGTCAATACAGGAAGAACAAGTAAACAGATATAACCCGTTTCCCAGAATGGCGCTGGTTCGGAATGGAATCCCCGGGTATCAATCTGTATCATTTATGACATATGAACAGGCATTTGAGGGAGATATTAATGCGTATTGTGATGAAATTAAAAAAACAAAAGATCTGGTGAGCATTCCTGTTATAGCAAGTCTGAATTGTGTAAAGGAGGAATCCTGGGCTGAATATGCTGTGAAATGTGAAGAAGCAGGCGCGGATGCATTGGAAATCGTACCGTCCTGTCCGGTGGGTGAAGTCGTGAGAAACGGCGCGGAATTCTATCCGATTGCAGGTCAGGCTGTCAGGAGTGTAAAAAAAGTGGTCGGTATTCCCGTGGGATTAAAAATGTCCCAGCAGATGTCCAATCCGATTTTATGTGCAATGGATTTAGAAAGAGATGGGGCAGATTGGCTTACGATGTTTAATCGTTCTTCTGGATTTCAAATAGATATTGAGACGATGGAGCCGATCATGCATAAAGGCTTTTGCGGGCATGGGGGGCCTTGGGTTATGCAGTCTGTCATGAGGTGGATCGCAGCGGCATATCCACACATTGGATGTCCGATCAGTGCTACAGGGGGAATTACGAATTATGAAGATGTGGTAAGATATCTTCTGTCCGGAGCTCAGAGTGTGCAGATTGCTACACTGATTTATCTGAAAGGTTATGACGCTGTCAGAATCATTCTGGAAGAATTGCAAAAATATATGGAAAAACATCAGATCATGAAAATAGGAGAACTTACGGGGAAGGCGGCTGAAAAAGTACTCCCGCTGTCGGAGGCAGACAGAAGCAGGCGATATTATGCATATCTGGAAGAAGAAAAGTGTATTGGTTGCCGTAAATGTTTTCCGGTCTGTATTTATGGTGCTATTACAAATGATGGAAGAAAGCCACATATTAACAAAAATATCTGTGATGGATGCGGTCTCTGCTCACAAGTATGCAACCGTGCGATTACAATGAAAATTAAAGAATGAAAAGCGAGAATGGAGCAAGAAATATGAGAATATTGAGAGGAATCGTATGTGCTAATATTACTCCGTTTACAGAAGAACGGGAGGTGGATTATCCGAGTGTCAGGAGACTGGCAAGGTATTTGGCAGACAGCGGAATACAGGCAGTTTATCCGTTAGGAACGAACGGGGAAGGACTTGCACTTTCGGTCGATGAGCGAAAAAAAATAGCAGAAATAATGATTGATGAGATTGCCGGTAAGATCAACGTCGCTGTTCAATGTGGGACACAAACACTTGAAGATACACTTGATCTTGTGCTTCACGCGAAAAAGGCGGGGGCGAGGGCGGCGGGAGTTGTTTCGCCCTTCTTTTTCCATCAGACAGATGTTGCACTTAGGGAGTATTATTCCGCAATTCTTGAGGCAGCCGGGGACTTCCCGATTTACATATATAACATTCCTTCAAATACAAATAATGATGTTTCGGCAAAATTAGTGAAACAATTGAGTCGGGAATATGGGAACTTAGCAGGAGTAAAGTTCAGTTACCCGGATATCGTAAGGATATGTGAATATGTGAGAATTAGAGAGGACGGATTTGACACTTTGATTGGATGCGATAAGCTGATTTATTCTGCATGCAAAAGCGGAGCGGCAGGAACCGTAACAGGTCCAGCGGCTGTATTTCCTGAGATGTTTAATAAGCTGTGGCAGTTGATTGAACAGGAGAAAGATTGTGAAGCGCAAAAACTTCAATATTTTATTCAGGAATGTTCTGAAAGAATGCAGCCATACCAGGAAATCCCGATGATAAAGCAATACTTAAAATCAGAGGGGATCATTCGTTCGGATATTTGCAGAATACCGTTCTATACAGTGCCGGATCAGGAGAAACGGGAGATAGAAGCTACAATCAAAATGATCAAAGGGAAATTTATGCAGGAGGAAAGAAATGGATAGAAAAATAAAAGCAGGAGTGGTAGGGTTAGGCCACATCGCACATATTGCAGAACTGCCTGCACTTTCCGAAATGGAAAATGTAGAAATTGTAGCGGCATATGATCGGTCAGAGGAAGCGGTGAAGGTGGCTATGGGGAAATATAAAATAGAAAAGGGCTGTAAAACGTTCGAAGAATTTCTGGAGACACCTATGGACTGCGCTTTTGTTCTGACTCCGAAGCAGACGCATTATGACTATGTGATTCCGCTGCTTGACAAAGGCCTGGATGTGTTTTGTGAAAAACCGTTGGCTTTGACACTCGAAAAGAGCAAGGAAATGGTGGATGCGGCAGAGCGAAATAAGAAACTGCTTATGGTAGCTTTAAATAGAAGATACGCGCCTGTATATGCAAAGGCGAAAGAGATTTTTAAGGAGAATCCTCCAGATGTTATGATTGCACAAAAAAATCGGAACGGAACAGAATATAGAGCTACTCTTGAAAATGCAATTCATATGGTTGATCTTATGAGATATTTCTGTGGTGAAGCTGTTTCGGTTGAAGCACATAGTATATATACAGATCCGGAGTATGAAGATCTTGTTACGGCTCAGATTAAATTTGACAGTGGCAGTATCGGTATACTGGTTGCGTCGCGGCGGGCCGGACAGTGGATTGAACGGATTGATTGCTATGGCGCTTATCACTCGGCGTTCGTCAACGCTCCGGATAAAGTTACCATAGTAGATAAAGATCAGGAAACAACGGTTGAGATGACTCCGCTGGCATTGGGATGGGCACGAGTAGAAGATAAGATGGGATTTACGAATGAGGTGAGACATTTTATAGAATGTGTAATCGAGAGAAAACAGCCGATTACAAATGCAGCCGATGTTTACCGGACACATGAGCTGATGCATGAAATATTAACGAAAGCCGGGCTACCGGGATTGGAGTAAAACATGAAAATTGCAGGACATACGATGGGGACGCCTGAGCTGACAGTAGGAGAAGCAGCCGAATTGTTCGCGCGCGCGGATATGGATGCCATTGAAATTATCTATCAGGATGGATATAAATGTGCAATTCACAGCGATACGACAGCGGAAGAAATACACGATCTTAAGAGAAAATTAAATGAATTGAATATTGCGACATCTTGTATTGTTTCCTATGCGAGCGACTACAACCAGTTTGACACAGAAAGAAAACGAAAAGCATGCGAAGAGTGCGAAAAGTGTATTTACCTTGCAAATCAGCTTGGTGCTGGATATGTTCGTATATATGGAGGAACATTTCTGGAAGGTGATACAGAATTTGACGAGAAACGGAAAATTCTTGTAGACACTATGCGAGTGCTGTCCGATAAGGCAGAAAGATATGGAGTTTCGCTGGTATTAGAAAATCATTTTAATACAATGACGACTGGGCCGGGAATGACATATGATATTGTAAGTGAGATCGATAAGAAAAACGTAGGAATTTTATACGATCAGGCTAATATCAGTTTCCTTTCGGGAGAAAACTATAAAGAGTGTATTAAAATACAAAAGAGTAAAATTTTTTATGTGCATGTAAAAGATTTTAAATTCAAAAGAATGGGAATGAAATTTTCTGCGGCATCTGTTTCGCATGTAGATGAAGAAGCGCGTGCAGTTGTAACCCAAATAGTCGGAGAGGGGGTACTTCCTTGGCCGGAAATTATAAAAGAACTTTACATCTCCGGCTACGACGGATATCTGTCACTGGAATATGAGAGAAGATGGCATCCTCAGGATATACCGGAAGCTTCTGTGGGAATGGTAAAAAGCGCAAGATATTTGAGAGAAATTATAGGAAAATTATAAAATCGAAAAATCTTTTTAATATGTACACAGAAATTCAGACACGGTGTAACGCCCAGGGCGTAAAAAGAACTTCAGGCTGTAAAAAAAGTGCAACCGGAAGTTCTTTTTTTGTGTAATACTTTACAAAGAGTACTCTTAGATCCGGCGCGCCAATACAGTGCCGGAAGAAGCGATGAATGCGGAGTGGAACACGCGTTCAGGGAAGGGAGGGGGATGCAAATGCAGCCGGCGGAAGAAAAAAGTGAACAGATACTTATTGAACGGCTGAAAAATCAGGAGGAAAGAGCGCTGGAGGAACTGGTGGAAGCTTACGAATCGGAGGTCTTCCGTGTTGTACGCCAGATCTCGAAGCGCCTTCTTCCGGAGGAGGATGTGCAGGAGATTGCGAATGACGCTTTTTACCAGGTGTGGCGTCATGCGGCAAATTTGGACAGTGGGAAGGGCAGCCTGCGCGCATATCTTATTACATCCGCCAGAAATCTGACGAAAAACAGGCTCAGGACTTACAAGGGAAGTGTTTTCCAGGTGCAGGATTATGACGCTGTGGAGATGCCGGAGCTCTTTGAGAGGGCAGAAAGGGAAGAGAGACAGCGGTTCGTGCAGGAAGCGTTAAACTGTCTGTCCGAAGAGGAGAAGGAGATTTTTATACGTTATTATTACTTTTATCAGACGACGGAAGAAATCGGAGAAGCTCTTGGATTAAAGAAAAATACGGTGAAATCAAAATTGAAAAGAGGTAGAAAGAAGCTAAAGGGATTTCTTATGGAAAGGGGAATTAAGCCATGAAAGAAAGAATTACAGATTTTATGGATGATCTTCCGGCAGAAGAGGTGGAAAACCTGCTGAGCAGGCCTGCCGGAAAGAAAAAAAGAGGACTGGCTTCCGGAACATTTAAGGTCGCTGCTGCCGCTGCGTGTATAGCGGTGCTTGGAGGCGGAGTGGTGTATGCTTACACACATTCCGGATTTCTGCAGGAATATCTGGGGATTGGCGAGGATGACAGGGCTTCCCTCATGGTAATGGAAGAGAAGCAGAGTGCAGAGAATGATGATTATCGTCTGACCATAGAGGAGATCACCGGAGACGATCTGGTGCAGATGGTTCTTGTCGGAGTGGAACCCAAAAACGAAGAAAGCAGGGCATATCTTAGTGAAAGAAGGATAAACCGGCCGGTAATCACGGTCGACGGGAAGGAGCCGGAAACCTACAATATTGATAAAATGATGGAGGCGATGTCCGAAGAAGATAAGGAAACGGGAAAAGAATATTATCTGTTTACACTGGAAGGATGCCAGGGCGCGGGAGCAGTATATTTCGGCGAGGGACTGAAAACTGTGGATGTGGAATACGATACCGGATGGCTGGAAGAGCATAAAGCTGAGGTTGTCAGCTTAAACTTCAATCTGGAAAATGTGATGTCTGAATCGCTTGTGCTGGAACCCGGAGAACTTGCAGAAGGTATCACATATGATAAAATTGTGATCGGACACTTTTCAGTCAGCGGCGAGGGCAGCCGTACTGACAAAGCAAGGCTTGAAATTGTTATGCCGGTTCCAACGATTACTGCTGTCTATAAGGACGGTTCCGAAGAAGTACTGCAGCCAGGAAATATGAGCGGAGACCCTAATGCATTTACCGCAGCGTCGGGAGGCACGATTACGAGTATGGATCCCGAAGGAGAAGGGATCGCATTCCAGTCTGTCCTGACGTTCTATGTGGATATCGAGGAGGTAAAAGAAATCCGGATTAATGAGGATGTGTATGTGGTAGAGAAGTGAGTAGATGTTTGGTAAAACGGAAAACCGCAAAGCCATGAATGGCGTTGCGGTTTTTTAATAAAAAATCGGAGTGACAGGATTCGAACCTGCGGCCTCTACGTCCCGAACGTAGCGCTCTACCAAGCTGAGCCACACTCCGATAAAAAAGGGAAAATGCTATTCGCAAATTCCCAGCTACGGAAAAGGGACTTGAACCCCTACTAACAGAGTCAGAGTCTGCTGTGCTGCCAATTACACCATTCCGCATTGTTTTTTGTCTGCTCTCACAAGCAACATGGTCATTATACCAGACCTGACAGAAAAATCAAGCGTTTTTTTAAATTTCTTTATAATTGTTTTTTGGAGATATTTTTTTTAAAAATTCAAAATTTTTTCATGTATTTTAAAAACTTTTAACAAATTATTCCATAAATTATTCATAAATATATTATACACTGTGCCAATAGTCGGGATAACTGCATTTTCCGACGATAAAAATTCTGATGAAAGGAGCTGCTGCATATGATAACCGGAGTATTGAATACTGATTCCAATCGGATTTATATCACCGATGAGAAGAAATCCCAGAATGTAAGCGTAAGGTCAGGGCAGTATTTATATCTGTCCATCAGCGACTGCTGGATTCCAGTGGTCATCCGCTTTTCTCCGCAATCACACGGCTGGGTTTTTCAGAATTTAGAGAATATAAATGTGATTGGGCAGAAGGTAATGTTGAAACAGTGATTTATTAATAATAATTAATAAATATATAGGACTTTCTTAATATGTTCCCTGTATAATCAGAGTAAAACAGGTCTTGAATCTGGAAGGCGGTGCCGGACTGTTTGACGGAAATATGTGTTGTGATATGGCGTTCGGATACGGGTCGGCTCCGTGCAGGAGAACTTGAAGATGCAGAAGAGAAAACGCAGGTATGAAAAAAACAGTGTGATTTTGTGTGCTCTTATATTTTTTGTGATTACGGCTACGGCGTTCTGTATGGTTGTGGATGGGAGAGAGGCGGCCCAGAAGCGCAGAAAATATGCGGAGGTACAGAAGGCAGAACAGATGCAGAAGGAAGCCGAAGAAAAACAGCAGAAGGAGAGAGCCGAGCAGATGTCGGTACGTCCGGGAGTGCCCATCGGTACGCTGGAACCTGATGCGAATGAGAAGGTGGTTTATCTGACTTTCGATGATGGCCCCTCTGAAAATACAGAGAAGGTACTGGATGTTTTGAAACAGTATGATGTAAAGGCAACTTTTTTTATTACCGGTTACGGAGAAGAGTACAGACCGATGATACGAAGAGCCTACGAGGAGGGACATACGATCGGGCTTCATACATACAGTCATAAATATGAGGAAGTGTACGCATCGGAGGATGCTTATTTTGCGGATCTGGAAAAGGTGGGAAAGATCGCTGAGGAACAGATCGGGTTTGTCCCCTGTTTTATCCGGTTCCCGGGAGGCGCCTCGAACACAGTGTCAGCAAAATATAAGCAGGGAATTATGACACAGTTGACAGGAAAGGTACAGGAGAAAGGCTATCAGTATTATGACTGGAATGTAGACAGCGGAGACGGTGCAGGATATAAAAAGGATCAGATTGTATCGGCGTCTAAGACGGACCGCTATCAGCACATAATGCTTCTGCTTCACGACGGCAGATCAAAGGAGGAGACTGTGAAAGCGCTGCCGGAGATTATAGAGTATTATAAAAACCAGGGGTATGAGTTCCGCCCGGTTGACAGGCAGAGCTTTGTTTCCCATCACGCGACATTGAATTAACATTGATTATATATTACTGTTTTTAGATTTTAAGCCGGAACCTGAACTGCGGCCAGCAGAAAGGTTCCGGTTTTTCTGTCTACAGCGGAAGAGCGAAGGTTACTGTTCACAGTGATGACAGATCAGCGAGGAAAATTCTTGACTAACAAGTCTTACACATGTAGTATTATGGATGAAGGCAATAAATATCGGATGATTAGGAAAAAGAGGGAGAGATGAAAATCAGAGAAAGAATCGGAAAAAATCAGAGGAAAAGGCTGGGAGTGCTTGTGGCGGTCATACTTTTGTCTTTGGCGGGATGCGGGAACAGCGGACCGGAGCATGTGGCAGAAACCGAAGTAGACAAAGAAGAGCCGAATATCACTGACGAGCTGATGAATCTGGCGGAAGGTTACCGGGAGATCTATGGAGAAGCCGCAGCAGAGGGAACCCTGGCAGACCTGGAAGTCATGCGGGAGATCACAGAATATTTCGGCAGGGCGGGATATGCAGCTGTGGATATCAATAACCAGATTAATATGTTAAATTACGAGCAGGCGGAAGAGTTCTGTGTAAAGGCGCAGAACGGGGGAAGTGCCGGAACGCAGATCGTTGCAGTCAGAGATGACGGCGGGTTCATCCACTATGATCTGACCGCAGAAGATGGAAATATCCATGTGAAGCTGAATACTCTCCAGTGGGTGAACGCTGAGCCGTATGTAAGTTATTCTCATGAATTTGATGCATATTCATGGAAATATACGGATAAAGGATATCTTCTGATTGAAGAATACCGTCCGCCGGGATATGACGGTGCGCCGGGCCAGACCGGGCTTCGTATCAGGCCGCTGGACGAGAAATGCAGGGAGCTGAACAGAAAATATGTGATGCCCGTCGGATATGCGGTAAATAATCTTATGATTACAAACTGGAATGAACAGGATTTCTCAGCGTTGGAATTCTATGATCTGTATGAGATTCTGTATCGGGCGGAATATGGAGAATATGTTCCCTATGAGGCATATGAAGGGGCAGAGTATGAAGTCCCGGCAGAAGAATTCGAGACAGTGATTCAGAAGTATTTTCAGATCAGCCGGGAGACGCTGGCGCAGAATACACTGTATAATCCTGCCACCGGGACTTACCGGTATCATCCCAGAGGGCTGAAAGAAACAGAGGAGCCCTATGAGCCATATCCGGAAGTGACTGCATATGAAGAACTCGGGGACGGGACAATCCGGCTTTCCGTTGAGGCGGTCTGGATCAGGGAGATGGAAGACTGTGTGCTCCCCGTGAATCTGACCGTGCGGCCGCTGGAGGACGGGGGATATCAGTATGTGTCCTGCCAGATCATTTCCTGGGGAGAAAATGTGGGCGGCGGCTGGTATGCGCCGAGGCTGACAGCTGAGCAGTGAAAACTGGAATACGGAGAATGATTTATCGACTTATACCCCTTTCTGTGCTATGATTAGAAAGATGCAATTATAGTACAGAAAGGGGTATTTTCATGGAAAATACGTCTAAAGATAGATGAGAATGCAGCGGTTCGTTTTGCAAGCTTTGATGCGCTATGGCCAATCTATGATATTGATAAGGCATGGATAGTATCTGATGTTTTATCTGCTTTTTACATGTGGAGAGAGGTGAACTCTGTGAATTTTGATATGTTCCAATTTGATTCTTACCGTGAAGATAACCGCCGCGAAGTAAAAAAAGCCAAAGGCGGTCTCCCAAATTCATTGTGGGAGACTTACTCGGCTTTTGCTAACTGCTATGGCGGCGTTATTATCCTTGGCGTAAAGGAAAATAAAGACGGCAGCTGGTATATGACCGGGCTGGACAATGCGGCTAAGCTGCGAAAAGACTTCTGGGATACGATTAATAATAAAAATAAGGTTTCGGTAAATCTGCTGACGGACGATGATGTGGAGATAGTTGAAGAAAACAACGGGATCATTATGGTTATCCATGTTCCAAAGGCAAAGCGTGAACAGAAGCCGGTATATATAAACGGAGATATGTTTAGTGGAACCTTCCGCAGAAACTGGGAGGGCGATTATCACTGTGACCGCAGCGAGGTGCTCGCAATGCTCCGTGATCAGCCGGAAGAAACTGCAGATATGAAAATTTTGCAGGATATGTCTCTTGAAGTGCTTAATTCAGAGACTGTACGTGCCTACCGTAACCGACACATGGCGTATCGAACAGAACATGTATGGGAGAGGCTGAGTGATGAAGAATATTTAGAGAGGATAGGAGCTGCAAAGCTCTCTGCCAGAGATCATACTTTGCATCCTACGGCTGCCGGACTTCTTATGTTTGGAG
>JAHZHF010000007.1:0-5977 GCA_019420405.1 Clostridiales bacterium | reverse complement strand
TGAATTTCCTGAGTATTTTTTGGACTACCGGGAAGTTCTTGATCCGACAATCCGCTGGACGGACAGGCTGCAGTCCAGCTCGGGCGACTGGACGGGAAATATATTTGATGTTTTCTTCCGCGTTTATGGGAAACTTGTGAAAGATCTGAAAATTCCTTTTAAACTGGAGGGAATAACTCGTGTAGATGATACACCTGTGCACAAGGCATTACGGGAAGCACTGGCGAATTGTCTGGTAAATACGGATTTTTATTTTTCAAGAGGAATTGTTATCAGAAAAGATGCTGAATCCATCGTAATGGAAAATCCGGGGAGTATACGAACTGGAAAAGCTCAGATGCTGAAGGGCGGCATATCAGATCCCCGCAACAAAGCTTTGATGAAAATGTTTAATCTGATTGGTATCGGTGAGAGAGCCGGCAGCGGAGTGCCGGATATATACAGCGTGTGGAAACAGCAGGGGTGGAAACATCCGGAAGTCTTAGAA
Organism: Clostridiales bacterium; assembly: GCA_019420405.1. GTDB lineage: Bacteria > Bacillota > Clostridia > Lachnospirales > Lachnospiraceae > Mediterraneibacter. The sequence goes on along the minus strand of JAHZHF010000007.1, from coordinate 5,490 downwards.
GAATACGGACCCGACAGAACTATTTTGAAATTATCGTTTGTAAAAAACGCTGATAAAAAAGCGCTGATAAAAAGCGCTGATAAAAAGGCGCTGATAAAAGGCGTTGATAAAAAGAAGCTTACAAATAAAACCAGACAACAGCTAGAAAAAATAATAGAATGTATGGTACCGGACAGAGAATATAGAATAGCTGAGATAGCAGAATTTCTCGGAGTCAAAGAAACAAGAGCCCGTGAATTGGTAAGAGAATTGATACGGCTTAAGAAAATAGAGGCAATCGGGAAAAATAAAGGCCGCAGATACAGAAAATAATGTTCTATTTACAGCAAAATAATAATAATGAAGTACAGAAAGGGGTATTTTCATGGAAAATACGTCTAAAGATAGAGAAAACTTATTAAAGAAAAACGGGTCAAAGCACATCTGCATGGGGCTTCTGGCTCATGTAGACGCAGGAAAGACCACTCTCTCGGAGGGAATGCTTTATTTGAGCGGACGTATCCGGGACATGGGCCGGGTAGATCACGGCAGTGCGTTTCTTGACACTTACGGACTGGAGCGGGAGCGGGGAATTACGATATTTTCAAAGCAGGCAGTTTTCACCTGGAAGGACAGGGATATCACGCTTCTCGACACACCGGGACACGCGGATTTTTCTGCCGAGATGGAGCGCGTTCTGCAGGTGCTGGACTGTGCGGTGCTGGTGATCAGCGCGGCGGACGGCGTGCAGAGCCATACGGTTACGCTCTGGCGGCTTCTGAGACGGTATGAGATTCCGACTTTTATCTTTGTGAATAAGATGGACCGGGAGGATGCGGACCGGGAGCGGCTTATGGAGGAGCTCAGGAAGAAGCTGGGTGAGAGCTGTGTGGACATGGAGGCGGCTCCGGAGGAAAGGCTTGAGAGTCTGGCGGTCTGTGATGAGCGGATGCTGGAGGAATATCTGGAGAGCGGAGAGATCAGCCGGGAACTGATCCGCCGGGGTGTATCGGAGCGAAAGGTATTTCCCTGCTGGTTTGGCTCCGCGCTGAAAGCCACGGGAATCGAGAACCTCCTGGACGGGATCGCGGAGTACACGGAAGAGAAGAGGTATCCGGATCAATTCGGCGCCAAGGTATATAAGATTGCCAGAGATGACCAGGGGAACCGTCTGACCTATCTGAAAGTGACGGGAGGCCGTCTGAATGTGAAAGAAACGCTGGATGGAGTCGAGGGAAAGGTGAACCAGATCCGGATCTACTCCGGAGCAAAGTACGAGATGGTCTCCCAGGTGGAAGCCGGATGCGTGTGCGCGGTTACCGGCCTTGAGGGGACGTACCCGGGACAGGGAATCGGCGGGGAGAGCGCTTCGGCGCTTCCGGTGCTGGAACCGGTTCTTACATACTGTGTGGAGCTTCCGGATGGATGCGACGCGCATGTGATGCTGAAAAATCTGCGCCAGCTTGAGGAGGAAGAGCCGGAACTCCATGTTGTGTGGGAGGACAGGCCCTCGGAGATTCATGTTCAGCTCATGGGAGAGGTTCAGACAGAAGTGCTTCAGCGGCTTGTAAAGGAGCGGTTCGGCGTACTGATTGAGTTCGGTGAAGGGAATATTGTGTATAAGGAAACCATCGCCTCTCCGGTGGAGGGGGTGGGACACTTTGAACCTCTGCGCCATTATGCGGAGGTGCATCTCCTCCTGGAACCGGGCGAACGGGGATCTGGGATGCAGTTTGCATCCGACTGCAGCGAAGATATCCTGGACCGGAACTGGCAGAGACTGATACTGACCCATCTGGAGGAAAAGGAACATAAGGGCGCGCTGACCGGTTCGGCAGTGACTGACATGAAAATCACGCTTCTGACCGGGCGGGCTCATCAGAAGCATACGGAGGGCGGTGATTTCCGTCAGGCCACATACCGGGCAGTGAGGCAGGGACTTCGGAAGGCGGAAGGGGTTCTCCTGGAGCCGTATTATGAATTCCGCATGGAGCTTCCTCTGGAGCTTGTAGGACGGGCGATGACGGATATCCAGCGGATGAACGGAGAATTTAAAGGGCCGGAAACGGAAAATAATCTGGCGGTGCTGGCCGGACAGGCTCCGGTTTCCGAGATGCGGGGATATCAGAAGGAGTTTACGGCATATACCGGAGGATATGGGCGGATGTCCTGCGTGCTGAAAGGATACGGGCTCTGTCATAACCCGGAAGAAGTGATTGAACGGATCGGGTATCAGGCGGATGAAGATGTCGAGAATACTGCGGATTCTGTATTCTGCGCTCACGGGGCGGGCTTTATTGTGCCCTGGTATGAGGTGGAGGATCATATGCATGTGCAGAGCGGCATCAAGGAAACCGCAGCCGGGGAAAAGATCGACCTGACTGCGCCTGTGCGCCCGGTCCGTCAGAAGATTGAACTGACGCAGGAGGAGCTGGACGCCATCTATGTGAGAACTCCGGACCCGGTTCGGCGGAAGATGAACTCCAGGCCCACAACTGTCACCGCAGAACGTGGGACGAGTGCTCAGAGTCACAGCGCACGTGAAAAAAGAAAATCATCCGCCGAAGAGTACCTTCTTGTGGACGGATACAATATCATTTTCGCATGGGATGAGCTGCGCGAACTTTCCGAGCGGGATCTGACGGCCGCGCGGGGGAAACTGGCGGACATCCTGTGCAATTATCAGGGGTATCGCAGGTGTACGCTGATTTTAGTCTTTGACGCGTATAAAGTGGAAGGGAATCCGGGTGAGGTGTCGAAATACCACAACATTCATATTGTATATACGAAGGAAGCGGAGACCGCGGACCAGTATATTGAGAAAACGGTCCGGAAAATCTCGCGGAACCATGCGGTAACGGTGGCAACCTCAGATGCGCTGGAGCAGGTGATTATTCTGGGACAGGGCGCACGCAGGATGTCGGCAGCAGGGCTTAAAGAGGAAGTGGAGCTTGCGTTTGCCGAACTGCGGGGAGAGCATTTGAACCGGGGGGAGCATCTGCGGAATTATCTCTTTGATTACCTGGAGAAAGAGACAGCGGAAGAGATGGAGAGAGTACGGCTGGGAAAGAGCACGGACGAGACAGAAAAAAAGTGGACTGTATAAAAATAATATAACTGGACATTTCAAAATAACCAGTATGATGGTACGATACCTGTGGCAGACGGAAAACCGTTTGAAAAAGACAGCAGGAAAAGAGGAAACACATATGAACAGGAGAAATGTTACAGTAATCAAACTGGCACAGACCGCGCTGATGGCAGCATTGTGCTTCGTGTCGTTTACATTTTTGCAGATAAAAATACCGATGCCGGGCGGCGGTGCGACATCGCTTCATATCGGCAACGCCTTCTGTGTACTTGCGGCCCTGATTCTGGGAGGCTGGTACGGCGGCCTGGCGGGAGCGCTGGGGATGGGGCTTGCAGATATTCTTGATCCGGTATATATCACAGGAGCCCCGAAGACTTTTGTTTTGAAACTGTGCATCGGGCTGATTGTCGGACTCGTTGCGCATCGCATTGCAAAGATTGATGAGAGCCAGGACAGGAAATATGTATTCCGCTGGAGCCTGATCGCGGCTGTGGCAGGGCTTGGATTCAACGTGATTGCTGATCCGCTGGCGGGATTTTTCTACAATCAGTATATTTTGGGACAGCCCCAGCAGATGGCGGAAGTGCTGGCGAAGTGGGGCACGGCGGCTACATTTGTGAACGCGGTGGTATCTGTGGTGCTGACGGGCATTCTTTATAATGCGCTTCGGCCGGTTCTGTTAAGGACCGGGCTGATTTGCAGGTCCAGAATAAAGACGGCATAAGAGAAAAGTCCGTTTTATAGTACATCCAATATTGTAAAGTGTATCCAGAACAGAAAACAAAGCAGCGATTTTCGGAGGTGCGGAGTATGAAAGGATACACAACGGCAGAAGGATATATGGGATATGTGGATGGGAAGTACATGCTTTTTGCAAGTGAATCTGAATACAGAGAGTATATCGAGTAGCAGTCTGGCCATGAAGGCCGGACTGCTGATCGTGTGTATGGCATAAAAGGGGATCTGAGTGCAGGATGAAAGATCTGACAAAGGGAAATGTATATAAGAATCTGACCGGGTTTGCGATCCCGATTCTGGCGGGAAATCTGCTGCAGCTTACTTACAATGCGGTGGATTCTATTGTTGTGGGACTGTACGCCGGAGAGGCGGCGCTTGCAGCGGTGGGAATCTGCGGGCCTGTGATGTCCATTGTGGTGCTGGGGGCGTCCGGGATCTCTATCGGAGCGTCCGCCTTTATGGGCCAGTGCTATGGGGCGAAGAGGATGAAGGAGCTGAAACAGGCTTTTGCGTCCGTAATGCTTCTGAGTCTGGCGCTATCGTTTGTGATCCTGGCAGCGTGTATGATTTTCTGTCATCCTCTGCTCGGGATTCTCCAGGTGCCGGAGGAAGCTTACGAGCTGACGGAGGGGTATCTGCGCATTGTGCTTCTGAGCTTCCCGTTTACATTTCTTTATAATGTGCTGACTGCTTCTCTGCGAAGCATAGGGGATTCCAGGACTCCGATCGTATTTCTGGGGATTTCCTGCGTGATCAATGTAGTGCTGGATGTGGTTTTCGTGCGGCAGTTTTCCATGTCGGCAGCAGGGGCCGGGATTGCGACGCTGATTGCGGAGGGAATATCTTGTATTCTCTGCATGGTTCATGTCTACAGGAATGTCCCGGTGTTTTCCCTGGGGAGAAATGAGTGGCGTCCGGACTGGAAGATCATGAAGACGATTCTGCAGAACGGTTCGGTTACAGCGTTTCAGCAGTTGATGCAGCCGATCGGAAAAGTGCTGATCCAGGGGTGCATTAACGGGTATGGAATCAGTGTGATCGCTGCCTTTAATGCAGTGAACCGGGTGGATGATTTCGCGTGTATCCCGGAACAGAGTATCAGCCACGCCATCATGAATTATACAAGCCAGTGTGACGGTGCGGGAAACCGGGGGAAAATGAAGGAAGGATTCCGCAAGGGAATGATACTGGAACTGGGATACGGTGTCTTTATTTTTCTTGTTATCTATTTCCTTCGGAACCCGATTATACGGTTTTTCGGAAGTGGAAGCATGACAGAGATCGGCGCTGATTATCTGAGCGTGATGGCGGTATTTTATATCATGCCCGCCGTGACCAACGGGATTCAGGGATTTTTCAGGGGAATCCAGCGGATGAAGGTTACGTTTGCCGCGACTTGTATACAGATCACTCTGAGAGTGATCTTCGTATATCTGCTCCTGCCGGAAGTGGGAATGAACGGAGCGGCTTATGCGTGCGCCATAGGATGGGCGGTTATGATCGGGTATCAGATCGTGAAATTGTCCGGGCTGCGCAGGAATGATGCCGGGGACTGTGAATAGTAACAGAAAAGGATGGGATGAGTATGGCTACTCATCCCATCCTTCGTAAAATCTGATATTTACTGAGATATTTCTTACGATGTCGCCTTCCTGAGTCTCGATATCGCTGATATCTGAGAC
>JAHZHF010000069.1 GCA_019420405.1 Clostridiales bacterium | reverse complement strand
GTTCCGGACAGGATATGTCTCACCGCGCATACCGCCCTGAGCCCTGAATTCACAGTCTCCGATACCAGCACGCCCGTTCCGCCGCGGGAATAAGACTCCCTGACCTGTATGTGTGTCCTTTTCTCCCCCGCCACTCTGGAGTCTTTCTTATTAAAGTAATTGTGGACGTCTCCGGACTGCACGGACTCTATCCTTACTGTGCCTGAAAAGTTCAGCGGACGGATCCGGCAGCAGATCAAAAACAGGGGACGCATCTCAAATGACGCCATTCTCGTGAATTCTGCCTGAACCTTTTTCCCGGAAGGAGATTCCCAGACAAATGACCTCTCAGTGATCCCTTTTCTCATGTCCAGCCTTCTCTTGTATTCCGTTACATTTCCTTTAAAAAGATCCAGCTTCTCACCGTCAATCCACAGTTTCACGGACTGGGTGTCAAAAACATTCACCATCGAATGTTTTTCCTGTATAAATCCGATGTGCCATTCCTCGGTATTAATCTTATAGGAATTGTAAAATCCGTTAATATACTGTCCGCGGATCGTATCATACCCCTCCGGATACCCCTCCTCGAAGTTTCCCCGGACGCCCTGATATCCGTTGGCATTATGAAACAACGTCTCATTCAGAAGCAGATCCGCGTTATCTTTTTCAAATCCGTTTTTTTCCAAAATATAGGAATCCATACTGTTATTCATACAATCTCCTTTTTTGCAGAACGGCAGGCCATAACAGGTCTGCCGTCTGTCATTTTTACGCTTCTTAATGCCTGTGTACAAAAAACACGGCTCTTACGCTATTCACACAGGAACTTTACAAATCTTTCTGTCTGATCCGGATTTGGGGCATCCGCCATTACTACGAGATAGCTTTCTCCCTCTATCCGGAATCCATACTCTTCCAGCTTCTCATTTCCGGTCATCTTCAGGCCGCAGCCATCCTCCACATCAAGCCCCAGCCTCTCCTGTTCCCTGGCGGACATTACCTTTATAAAAGGCTGAAGAAGCCCGGAATCTTTATACTGCCTGTAATATTCTTCATCCATGATCATTACATCCGGCAGTTTGTTCTGTATATAGGAGGAAAGCTTTATTTCCTTATATCTGTCAGAAAGCGATGCTCCCGTAAATAATATCGTATCATCTACAAAAATCTCATGCATCGAGCTGTCGTCGTTGATAAATTCTTTAAAGTTATTCTCCAGCGCCTTCTGATCCCCGTCCTGCGCGTTTACAAAAACTACATTGAGAAGAATATCCACCTGAGTTCTGTATACATAATAGATGCCGAAAATGACAGCAGACAGAATCAGAAGGAGCAGAAAAATATGCGTCTTATAGTACGCCGCTATATGTTCCGCTTTCTCTCTCAGGTTCATGCCCCGGAAATAACTCTTTTCCAGTGCCCTCTTTTCTGCAGGGCTCATATCGCTTTCATGTTTTTTCCGCTCCATATCTGCTCCCGTTCCTCTACTCTTTCACACTGCCGCTTGCGATACCTGAAACAATCTGCTTCTGGAAGAGCAGTACGATGATCAGAGTAGGTATCGTCACCAGCACGGCGGCTGCCGTAATCTGGCCCCAGTAAATGGTATATTCATCCTGCAGGCTCGCAATACGCACCGGAACAGACATCCAGCTCACATCCGAGTTCAGCGTCAGAGACAGCAGATACTCGTTCCATGCAGATATAAATGTAAGGATCGCCGACGCGAAGATTCCGGGTGCAGCGATAGGGAAAATGATCTGCCACAACGTTTTCCATGGTGAACACCCGTCCATCTTCGCCGCTTCCTCCAAAGACGCGGGTACCTGTTTGAAGTGGGTGATCATGATCCACACTGCGCTCGGCAGAGTAATACATCCGTATGGCAGTGTAATCATATAGCTGTTCAACCATCCCATCTGATAAAACATATTAAAAATCGGTCCGATCAGGATCATCTGGGGGAACATGGACACACCGAGAATTATAATAATCAAAAGCGTCCTTCCCTTGAACTTATATCTTGAAATGATATAAGCTGACATGGATGCGGTAATTGTCACGTAGACCGTCGTAAGGGCGGCGATGATCAGGCTGTTTTTGATCGCTGTCAGAATTCCCTTCTCATAAAGTACGGCAATATAATTCTCTATTGTCGGCTTTGCGGCAACAATCGCATATGTAGCGGAACCATGTATATCCGCGTCTGATTTAAAAGAAGTGATAATCATCCACAAAAAAGGAAATACTGTTATAAATAAAAACAGGATAATAAAAACAATGCATACCCTGTCAAATGCTGTTCTTTTTTTCATTAATAATCACCCCTCTCCTATGACGTCTTGTCGCTGATCACATCCGCGCCCAGTACCTTCATGTAGATAAACGCGATCACAGCAACACACACAAACATTCCCATTACTACGGCGGATCCGTAACCATAATTGCTCTGGCTGAAGATCAGCTTATTCGAGTAGATCGATAATGTTTCCGTTCCGTTTCCCGGTCCGCCTCCTGTCAGTATGCTCAGGAGGTCAAATACTCGGAAAGCATCCAGCGTACGGAACAGCAGTGCGACCATGATGCTCGGTTTCATCAGTGGAAGAGTAATACGGAAGAACGTATTCACTTTTCCGGAGCCGTCGATCGACGCCGCTTCATACAGTCCGCTGTCAATAACCTGCAGTCCCGCCAGAAGAAGAAGCGCCATATAAGGCGTAGTCTTCCATATATCCGCAATGATAGCGGACGCCATCGCCCCATCCGGAGTCATCAGCATGGCCGCCTGGGTATCGATCAGGCCGATCTTACTGAAAATATGAGCGATCACTCCAAAGTCACCGTCATACATATATTTCCACATCATAGCGGAAACCGCGGTCGGTATTGCCCATGGGATCAGTCCCATCGTACGGATCATCCCGATCCCCTTAATACTCTGGTTCATAATCAGGGCAAGACATAGCCCAAGAACAAATTCCAGGGATACCGAGACTACCGTAAACAGGAATGTATGCCATACATCAATCCAAAATCTCCCATCTTTTACAAGGTTAATATAGTTTGTCAGGCCAAGAAAATTACTGGTCACAATTGTCGTATCCAGATTATCCAGAATTGCCGACATATTTTCCGCGTTCAGAAATTCTGTGTCCGCATACTTTTCGCTGTCATATACAGCCATGATCCGATCTCTGATATCACGGTTAAATGTCCTGATTTCCTCCATCTGGCTGTCCGAAACTTTCTGCGTATCTGTAATATCCGCATACTTTTCCTTCATTGCTGTTACATCTTCCTGTACCGCACTTACAACGGCCTGATCTGCCTCATCCATCTGAGGCTTATCCCCGTCCAGGAAGTAATTTATATACTGGCAGTCTTCCTGAAACAGTGAGCCGTTAAACTGCTCTGAAATGTAGAATCCATTGTAGGACTGGTCATTATTCCTGTAATCAAACAGAGAATATAAGAAGGACGTAACAATAGGATAGAAAGAGAATACGCCGATGAATACAAGCAGAGGAATAATAAATACAAATTGCTTGAGTGTCATTCTCTTTACCACGTAAATGCACCTCCATTTTTACAATTTACCGGATTTTGGCATATAAGAAAGGCTGCTGTCTGTCATCCACAGCAGCCTTAGGCCTAAAATCTGTTTTATACGATGTGAAATAAAGTCTTTATTCGTTTACTCCGGCTGGAAGCCGTACTCATCCAACAGGCTCTGAACCTCGGTCACGGTCTCGTCAATCTCCGCCTCGTCTGACAGATAAGTATGGATTGCAACCTGAAGCCTGTCTGACAGCTCGTTGTATCTTTCTACATTCGGCCTGGAGATCGTAATCTTCAGAGAGTTCTGCATTCCCTCACTTGCAACAATCTCATTGGATTCAGCAAGTTCCTCTGACTCTGCATTCGGAGTATATCCCGGAATATTATTTCCCGTTTTACAGAACACCATGTTTCCTTCACCGGATGTAGCGTATTTCACAAACTCCCATGCAGCTTCCTTCTTCTCAGAATTAATGTTGATCCCCATCTCCCAGCCGCCGAGCGTAGAACCGCCGCTGTTCGGCAAACATGCCGGGGTGATCTGTTCCGGTCCGACCTCAGTCTCATCAGTAAAGTTAGAATATGTGGAGGACCATCCCCTGTACATCACACACTGTCCGGATGTCATCAGGTCAACACCGTCCGACTCGATCATGGAGAGCTGCTTGTCAGAAGTATAATCAGCCTTTACAGCTTCTTTAAAATTCTCAAGTCCTTCCTTTACATTTGTAAAGTTGCTTGTCCACTCGTTTGTGTTGCAGACAAGGCCCTCATACTGGTTCGCCTGAACTGCGAGGCCGTATTTTGTTCCGCCCTGTCCGGCATATTTCGCGGCCATATCCATCAGATCTCTGTATGTATAATCTCCGCTCACAAGCACTTCCAGATCCTCCGGAGATACAATATCGTTTCTCACGCAGAGCGATGCGGTATCTACATAGAACGGTACCGCATACAGTTTTGCGCTGTATGTACTCGCCTGAATCGCACCCGGGTTAAAGTCCGCCGTACTCAGCCCCGAATCCATCATATACTCATCCATCGGTTCCAGATAGCCGGATGAAGCGAGATCAGATACCCAACAGCAGTCCATAAGGATGACATCGTACTCACTGCTTCCGGCCGAAAGAGACGTCGTCAGCTGCTTTTTAAAATCATCAGATTTCGTAGAGCCTTCGATCCACTCTACCTCAATCTCATCCTGAGATGCGTTAAACGCATCCACCAGTGCCTGCTGCGCTCCGGATCCGTTATCAGCCGAATACCATGTAATCGTTACCTTTTCTCCGTCAGTTCCTTCTCCTTTGGCTTCTGTGCTCTCTCCTTTTCCGGATCCGCCCGAGCCGCATCCGACAACAAGGGTCATTCCCATCGCCGCAGCGAGGAATGCTGCAAGAAATTTCTTTTTCATCTTTTTCCATTCCTTTCTTTTTTTATTTTCTGACTACAACTATAAGGAAATTCCGCCCGGATTGGAATAAATAAAACTTAGCTGAACTGTCAAAAAACCGAGTTTATATAAAAATCAGTTCTTAGCCGCTACACCCTTGATGATATGTTTCTGGCACAGCAGATAAAAAATAATAACTGGAATTGTTCACATTGCTCGTCAGAGTGAGCGAAGGCAAGCGCGAGCACATTCATAATTACTACTGCGAGCAGAGTAAAAAACGTTGTGCGCAGAAGAGACGTCAGAAACTGAGTATCCGAAAAAAATTTTTCCACATTTTTCACAAATCGAATTAGTGCACTTTGCACAATTTAAAGTATATATCTATTAAATTTTACTTAATCAATATAAATTTTTATCTCGTTTTACAAAAATTTATTGCCTGTTTATATGATGTTTTAAAAATCTTTGTTTCATGTTATCCGGCCTTTTATTTTTACCCCTTACTGATTCTCTCCAGTGAACTTTTGCTGATATCCTGAACGCCTCCTTATTTGTCTTCCGCTCGATAAGCTGAAATAAAAACTGCGGCGCAAGATCAATCCCGTCAAATCCGGTTATGGCTATATCTTCCGGCATATTTCCGGAAAGAAGCATCAAACGGGCCGACTGGTAACCGCTTTTCTCTGTATAATCTCCCATCAGATAATCTTCCCGCCTGAAAAGCCAAGAGTATGGAATCCTTCCAAGCGCCGTTGAGCATAAGAGTACCTCTTGTCATAGAAAAATTCATAAACTTGGGGCTTGAAATCTTCGATCACTTCCCAGCTCCCGTTCATCTCAAACTCATAGCTGTGCCCATATACATAAAAGAGCAGCAGACGCTGGCCGGACACTGTATGTATGAACTTATCTGCCAATTCCTCCAGGTTGTGGTCATGATGGCAGTTAGCCGTCCATTCCATATAGTTGTCAGGCAGTACGAAACTGCTGCTTTCTCCTGTAATGTCTGCAAAGCTGCTCCGCCGTCTTTGTTTTTTGCGACACTATCAGTATAGCTCATATCATAAAAAATCATAAAACAGAATTCCGATTAAAAAAACCGCTCTCTTCTGACAGTAAGGAGAGCTTTCCTCTATCAGAGTCTTATTTCACCTCAATTATTCTGTTTTACTAGTCAATCTATTGTCCTTTCCTGATTTTTTATCTGCACCACCAGGTGATTATACGGGATCTCAATTCCTTCTTTATCAAACGTCAGCTTGATCTGTTACTGCAGTCTCCATCTGGTCGCCCAGTACTCCTCCGTCTTGACCCACGCGCGCATGCCGATCACTACTGCGCTCTCTCCGAGAGAATGCACGAACACACGCACATCCTCATCCTGGATGATGGACGGGTCATTAAGCATCATGTCGCTCACCAGTTGTTTGGCCTTTTTCAGATCTGAATCATAGGAGATCCCCACTTTCAGATCAAGCTGACGCTCAGGTCTCGCCGTTACGTTGGTTAAACTGTTGCTTGTCAGAATACTGTTGGGTACGACCACCGTCTGATTATCCACTGTTGTAAGTTTGGTATAAAAAATCTGTATCTCCTTTACAGATCCTTCGATCCCTTCCTGTGTCACAATAATGTAATCACCTACAACAAACGGTTTAAGCAGAAGGATGAGAACACCTCCGGCGAAATTTGAGATACTCCCCTGGACAGCCAGACCGATAGCGACTCCGGCGGAAGCAATCAGCGCCGCGACCGACGAGGAATCTACACCGAAGCTGCTGGCGATCATAAAGATCAAGAGCGCATACAGCGCAAATTTTAGCAGTGAATCTACAAACTGACACACCCCTGCGTCCGCTTCTGACCGATCCATGGACCGCCTTACAATCTTCCGGATCCATTTGATCACTCTGCTTCCGATCGCAAAAAAGACAAACGCAAGCACAACCCGGATTCCAAATGAAATGATATCCGGTATGTGATCCTGAATATACTGGAAAAACTGGTTTACTTCCCGTGTTGCATCTGTAGTAGCCGTCTCCGCTGTCTCAAGCACATCCTGCACGGAATCATTCGTTACATCCGCCGTACCTGCTGTGGTCAAAACTTTTGCCAACATATATCTCCAATCCATAGACCTCCTCCTGTTTTCTGTTTCCGTTTATCTTTTTCACTTATTTCAGCGCCAGAAACGCGCACAGATTCCCCCTTCTGTCTCCCGCCGTCCGGTGAGAGTACAAGATCTTACTGTTGCAGTGGGTGCACACGTTCGTAACCGCCATATGCTCCGGCAGAATCCCCGCTTCCCGGAAGATCAGTTCATTGGCTTTCCACAGATCAAGCTGGAACTTCCCGTCCGGCTTCTCATAAAAAAGCTCCGGCCAGTTTTCTTCCGGGAACGCCTCCCGGAACTTATCAATCACATCTGCGCTCACTTCATAGCAGTCCAGGCACACGGACGGCCCCACCGCTGCCAGGATATCCGCCGGCTCACAGCCGAACTTCTCCTGCATAACCTGCACGGTCTTCTTCCCGATCTTCCCCACGGTTCCGCGCCAGCCCGAATGGCTCAGGCCGATCACCCGTCTGACCGGATCAACAAAATACAGCGGTACGCAGTCCGCATAGGAGGTCACCAGGCAGAGCCCGGGCACGTCAGTCACAAGACCGTCCACATCCGTATAGTCCCGCTCCCGGACAATGCCTTTCCCTCTGTCTTCCTCCGTCACCACGCGGACATTCGTCGTGTGTGTCTGCTTTGACAGCACCATATCCTCACAGCGCACACCAATGGCAGCGCCGATCCGCCGGAAATTCTCCCGCACAGCTTCCGGATCATCTCCCCTGTCAAAGCTCAGGTTAAGAGAAGAAAAACAGCCGCCGCTCACACCGCCGAGCCTGGTTGAGAATCCATGACGCACAATCCCCGTCTCCCTCAGCATAGGGTACTCGAGAAAAGGCGTCTCATTCCCCGCTTCATCAAAAATATGCTCTTTATTTTTATAGACCAATCCTAAACTCATCTGATCCTTCACCCCGTAAATGCATTCTTAATATGCGTGATCCTGCTTCCTTCTATGCCGATCACGTCAAATCTGCACGGCACATCCGCCATGCGGCGCTGTGTGAGATAATACATGGCGCACCGGAAGATCGTTCTCTGCTTCCTCTCGTCCACTGCCTCCAGCGGCGCGCCCAGCCTGTCGTTTTCCCGGTACTTCACTTCACAGAATACCAGATATTCCCCGTCTCTTGCAATCAGGTCAATCTCGCCTGCCCGGCATCTGTAATTATATTCCAGCACTTCCAGACCCGCCTGCTCCAGATAAACGCCGGCCGCCTGCTCATAAACAGCTCCGGTCTCCCGCCTGTTCCCGGTCTTATTCTTATTTTGATCCTTATTCCCGTTCTTCTCCGCCATCTTCCAGTCTCCTGCCGCCTCAGACAAAGTGGCCGATAAACGATCTCCTGTGGATCGGCGCCGGGCCGAGTTTTTGAAGCGCCTCAATATGCTCCTTTGAGCCGTATCCCTTATGCTGCGCGAATCCATATCCCGGAAGCACTTCGTCATACTGTACCATCAGACGGTCCCTTGTCACTTTTGCGATGATGCTCGCCGCGGCAATGGACACGCTTTTCGCATCTCCCTTGATCACAGGCACCTGGGGGATCTCAATCTGAGGGATCGTCACCGCATCGTTCAGCAGGAGATCCGGCCTGACGCCAAGGTCTGCCACCGCATCACGCATGGCTTCATAGGTAGCCTGGAGGATGTTAATTTCATCAATCCGAGCTGGGGAGGCCATTCCCACTCCTACTGCTACAGCCTTCTCCATAATCTCATCATAGAGACTGTCCCTCTTTGCCGCGGAGAGCTTCTTGGAATCGTTCAGCCCAAGGATCTCACAGTCCTTCGGAAGGATGACCGCTCCGGCCACCACAGGCCCCGCCAGCGGTCCTCTTCCCGCCTCGTCAATCCCGCAGATCAGGGCACAGTCCGCGTACTGCCGCTCATAGCTTTGCATTGCGTACAGCCTCGCCCGTTCCGCTGCGAGAGCCTCCTCTTTTTTCCGGTACTTTTTAATCAGGTTCATAACCCCCGCACGGGAGTCCTCACTGTATTCTTCATAAAGAACGTGCAGAGCCTGTCCACCGTGCAGCTCTGCCTGTTCAAACTCCGCTCTTATCTGAGCAATGCTTTTTCCTCGTCCATTCTCACTCATGCCGGATCACCCCAAACTCACTGAGCGGCCAGATCCGGACCCAGGCGCGGCCGAGGAGCTCATTTCTGTGAATCAGTCCTACATTGGCCGCACGGCTGTCCTGGCTGTTGTTCCGGTTATCGCCCAGCACAAAATATTCATCCTCTCCCAGCGTAACCGGCTCCGCCGCCAGGCCCGCATCTTCCATGACTTCATTCCCGTAATGCTCATGGAGAGGCTGTCCGTTGATGTACACGCTTCCGTTTACAATCTGCACCGATTCTCCCGGAAGGCCGATAATTCTCTTAATGTAATATGTATTCTCCTCATACCGGTAGGGGAAAACAACGATGTCGTATCTCTTCGGATCGCGGAACCGGTAAGAAATCTTATCCACGATAAGCTGGTCTCCATCTGAGAGCGTCGTCTCCATGGACGAACCGCTCACCTGGGTTCGCTGTCCCACAAATGTAACGATCGCCCAGGACACAGCCACCACAACAAATATGAAGAGAAGCCAGTTGAGAAGTTCCTTTATAATGCTTTTCATTTACAGCGCCTCCTCACAGATCTTCGGGGCTTTCGAGCGTAATCCTCCCAAGCCTTCCGCCCCGGAAATCATCCAGTAGGATGGACGCCGCCTTCTCGGTATCCAGCTCGTTCCCTCTGACCAGACAGTGCCTGCTCTCTGCGATCTCCCCAAGGCAGACATATGGATCATCCGAGCTCTCTATGCCGTATTTCTCTTCCATCACTCCCGGGTAGGCAGCATTTAAAAATTTAATCAGCTCGGCCGCAAGTTCCTCTGTCTGGAGAATCTCGTCTTTGATAGAGCCGATAAACGCAAGCTTCAATCCAACGGACTGGTCCTCGAATTTCGGCCAGAGAATCCCCGGCGTATCGAGGAGTTCCACGCTCTTATTGAGGCGGATCCACTGTTTTCCCTTTGTCACCCCCGGCTTATTTCCGGTTTTTGCACACGCCTTCCCCGCAAGCGAATTGATAAACGTGGATTTCCCCACGTTGGGGATTCCAACTACCATGGCCCGGACCGGACGGTTGAGGATTCCTCTCTTTCGGTCCCGCTCTGTCTTTTCTTTACATGCTTCCTGGATCACGGACTGAATCGATTTGATCCCTCCGCCTTTCTTCGAATTGACCTTGACCGCCGAATATCCCTTGCTCCGAAAATAGTCAATCCACTCGTCACTGCGGGAGTCTTCCGCCAGATCTGCCTTGTTGAGAAGGATCAGCCTCGCCTTGTTCCTCCCCAGCTCATCAATATCCGGATTCCTGCTGCTTAATGGGACGCGGGCGTCCACCAGCTCGATGATCAGATCAATCAGTTTTATATTTTCCTGCATCATTCTCCGGGCCTTTGTCATATGCCCCGGATACCACTGAAAATGCATTCTTTTCCTCCTTTATCCCGACGCTAAATAAAGCCGAAATGTCCCCACGGACCGGCGATCAGCCAGGCTTCTCCATAAATATCATCCTTCTTTACATTTCCGACAGCTTCTGTCCGGCTGTCGTCGCTGGCTGTATGGTTGTCCCCGATGACAAAATACTCATCGTCTCCCAGTTCCACAGGATTCGCCGCCGTTCCCGCATAGACAATGTCCGACACATGGATATCTTCGGTCAGTTCTTCCCCGTTGATCAGGATCTTTCCATCCGTAATCTCAACGGTTTCTCCCGGCAGTCCCACCACCCGTTTCACCGAGTAGTGACTGTTCTCATTCTGTCTGAAAACGACGATATCTCCCCGGGCCGGGTCTTTGATATTATAAATGAAATGGTTCACCAGAACCACGTCCCCGTTTCTGAGAGCAGGCGACATGGAATCTCCCACAACACTCACTCTCTGACCGAACGCAGCCACCAGCAAAACTGCCGTCATACATACGATCAAAATCTCCACGGCCCACAGAAGAGCGCCTTTCGCGTTGATTCCTCCGCGTCCGTAAACTCTGTCCTTCACAAAGCGCAGGCCATTCTGCTCCGTATCAAAACGCAGGCTGTTTTTTGAGGACCGTCTCCTCTTACGCCGCCGGCCTGCTGATGTGTTTTTCCGCTTTTTCCGGAAATCTAACCCCTGCATATTCCCTCCGCCTGATATTCAAAAAGGGACAAACTACAAATCTGTAATTGTCCCTCTCATAGTTACCTATTTTACTAATTCTTTTACCTTTGCAGCCTTGCCGACACGTTTTCTTAAGTAGTTCAGTTTCGCTCTTCTTACTTTACCTCTGCGAACAACCTCTACTTTTTCAACATGCGGAGAATGAACCGGCCATGTCTTCTCAACACCGATTCCGTTGGATGTCTTTCTTACTGTGAAAGTCTCTCTTGCGCCGCCGCCCTGTCTCTTAAGAACGGTTCCCTCGAATACCTGGATTCTCTCACGGTTACCCTCTTTAATCTTAGCGTGTACCCTTACAGTATCGCCGACATTAAACTGCGGTGCGTTCTCCTTTAACTGCTCAGCTTCGATCTTCTTAATGATCTCGTTCATTTTGTGTGACCTCCTTCATATTTGACGTTCTTAACACAGATATGTGCCAGAGGACCATCGCTCTTCTTTTCACAACTGTTGTAGTTTACCATACTTCCCGGGAATTTTCAAGCCCTGATTTTCAATATTTATCAGCTATTTAGTTCAATAACACTTTCTGTTAAATACGGCCGGAAGCGGGGCGGGATGTTTTGGAAATCGTATTCTGATGAAGGGAACAG
>JAHZHF010000068.1 GCA_019420405.1 Clostridiales bacterium | reverse complement strand
GTTTCCCTTATTCCCTGGAGCGAAGTCCGGAGCCGTCCTCCATCCCCGCAGAATACGTTTGAGAATCGTCCCTGTTTTCGGACGTTTTTCATACGGGAGTTAATGAACTGATAGCTGTTATCCTAAACAGCCGTCGACTCCCCGCTCACGACGAACTGCATGATCTTCTCCTTATCTGCAGGATCTTCGATATACAGCTCCAGCGTCCTGACATACCCCTCTGAGAACGCTCCGGCCAGCGCCAGATACTGGGCCAGCCTGGATTTTAAATTGATCCGGTCGCCTTCTTTGGATACCAGCTCTATATTTCCTTTGCATGAACTGATTACATTAAACAGCCCTACGATATTTGTTACATTTTCAAGCGTCATACTCTTACTCCTAACCGCGGGGACATCCCCGCCCTCATTTTCTGTATTCTGTTGCAGGATATATTATTTCTCCGGATTCGGATCATCCGCAATCCGAACGACAACTTTCATATAATCTCCCGGATTCGTTTCGATATCTATAATCGTCTCCGGTGCTTCCTCAATGGAAACTACCTTTGTCAGAATTTTATTCATATCTACCCTGCGGGAACGGATCAGCTCCAGGGCTTCCTCAAATTCGCCTGCGCTTGTTCTCGCTCCGCGGATATCGATCTCTTTCTTTGTGATCAGATCGGTCGGAATGGACGTCTCTTTTTTCGGCCATCCGGTCAGAGTGATACGTCCTGCGTTTGATACATAGTCAAGGGTGCTTCTGATGGCGGCATTGGCCCCGGAACACTCCATTACCTGCTGCGCCATCTCTCCGTTTGTGATCTCCGCAATCTTCGCGGCTGCGTCTTCTTTTCCGGAGTTGATCACATGCTCGATTCCAAGGGATTTCGCAAAGTCAAGGCGCTCCTGTACCAGATCCAGCAAGATAGCGTGTCCGCCGTAAGCCTGCGCTGCCATACCTGCCACAAGGCCGATGGGGCCTGCGCCGATGATTGCGCAGTACTCGCCTTCTTTGAATCCGCCTCTGTGCACTCCGTGAAGGGAGATTGTCAAAGGCTCTGCCATAGCGGCTTCCTCCCAGGTCATATCATCCGGTATCTTCACGAGCAGATCCGCCGGGTGGGTGAAGTATTCTGCCATACCTCCGTCCACGTGAACGCCCAGTACTTTTAAGTCTGTACAGCAGTTGGTTCTTCCGATCCGGCAGGGATAGCAGTGTCCGCAATAGATGTACGGATCTACCACAACCCTGTCTCCGACTTTGATTCCGTTTTTATTATTCTCCGGTATGGACTCTACGACGCCCGCCAGCTCATGTCCGATAATCCTCGGGTAAGATACCAGCCCGTTCGTTCCTCTGAATGCTCCGATATCACTGCCGCAGATTCCGGCCGTCACGATGCGGATCAGAGCCTCGCCTTCCTTCGGCTCCGGCTTCTCGACATCCACGCACGCCACTTTCCACGGCTCGTCAAATTTTACTGCTTTCATATCTGTTCTCTCC
This sequence comes from Clostridiales bacterium, assembly GCA_019420405.1. Taxonomy (GTDB): domain Bacteria; phylum Bacillota; class Clostridia; order Lachnospirales; family Lachnospiraceae; genus Mediterraneibacter. Next base: position 10,693 of record JAHZHF010000068.1, on the reverse strand, counting down.
TTTGCTTCCAGTTTAAAACGCCTTGATCTTCTCCCACACTTCCTCGATCACCGGGATTCCGTTCTCAAGGTTGTCTTTCCTTGTTCCGATCTCAATCTCACCCGGATAGAAGACTTTTCCGTTTTCCTCTGCCGGAACGGAAGAGTGAATATCCGCGATCAGCTCGTCCACGATCCGGTCTGTCACTTCCGCGCTCTGGAACTTGGACGGATCGATCGCGATCATGATCTGGGAGAGTCCTATTTCATCACCGAATGTACCGATCTTCTGTACGGAGTTCGCGTCTGTGAGAACTGTTGCGATCAAGTCGAGAAGGATAGAAATTCCGCTTCCCTTCCAGTAGCCCATGGGAAGCACTCTCCAGCTCTTCTCAATAGCCGCCGGATCTGTCGTCAGATTGCCTTCCTCGTCATATCCGCCCGGTACCGGAAGCTGTTTTCCTTTCAGTTTTGCCTCCTCGATCTTTCCATAGGAGAACTGGGAAACTGCGCAGTCCACTACAACATGCTCTCCATTCGACTTCGGAACTGCGAAGATAAACGGGTTGTTTCCGATCTTCTTATCCTTGCCTCCCCATGCCGGCATATTCGGCTGAGTGTTCGACCAGCAGATACCGATACATCCCTGGTCTGCCGCCTGCCATCCGTATGTGCCGCCGCGCATCCAGTGGTTGTTGTTTCCAAGTGCCACAACTCCGGCTCCGTACTGTTTCGCCAGATCGCATGCACGGTTCATGGCTCTTCTCGCGTTGAGCGGTCCGAATCCTCTGTGACCGTCCCAGCGCTCGATCACGCCCTGGGCATTGACGCACTCGGCGATATTCTCCGGTTTGATTTCTCCTTTATCCAGATAATCCACTACGCGGGGGAAACGGTTGATTCCATGGCTGTAGATACCGTCCAGACTGTTCTGGGCAAATACTGCCGCCGCGTCCCCTGCCATTTCTTCATTAAATCCTCTGCTGATCAGAACACGTTTAAACTCGCTGAACAGCTCATCATATGAAACACGAAGCATTTGTATATTCCTCCTCTTTTAGACGCACAACAGCGCAGCCCGCGTCTGCCCGCAAAGCCGCACTGACGTGCTTATTGCGGCTGTCGCCGCTGTTTTACTCATTGACGGGCGCTCAGCTCATAGGACTGCACGATCGAAAAATCATGCGAGCATGATTTTTTTCACGGACAGCCCTATGGCTGAACTGTTACTAAAAGTCCGCCGGAACCCCGAGATAGCTGCACAGTTCCTCGATGCATGCCTGCTTATCTTCTTCCGTGATCTTCTTATTGAACATAAAGTCAAAGATCACATCCATCTGGGAAACCAGCATCTTCATGCCAGGCACTGCGGTCAGGCCGTTCTTCTTCGCCGCCGCAATCACATCTGTCATCGGCGGGTTAATCACGCAGTCGAATACTGCCGCGTCGTCCGGCATCCGGTCAATGAATCCCAGATAGTCGTACTTATTTGCACATCCTTTCATCCCCAGAGGGGTCAGGTTTGCAAACAGGCCGCACTGTTCTGCCACCTTGTTCAGAGAGTACGGATCTGTTCCGATTACTTCCGCATCTGTGGCCGTATTATTTTTCAATATATCTGCAATTTTTTCCGCTTTCTCTCTTGTGCGGTTGGCAATGTAGATTTTCTTTACATTCTGCCGGGACAGCTCGTAAGCAACTACGCCGCTGATACCGCCTGCCCCGTAGATGAGAGCATTGATTCCGTCTAAGCGGACTCCTGCGCCCACGATCGCTTTCACTGCGCCTTTTCCGTCCATTCCCGCGCCGTGGCTTCCGTTTTCATCAATGCGGATTGCGTTTACCGAATGGAAGAGCTTCGACGTCTCGTCCACATCGTCCAGCAGATCCACGAAATCTCCCTTATGCGGCATTGTGGGGCAGAGATAGTGAATCCCCATCAGACGGCATGCGTCAAGAAACTCCGGGAGCTGTCCCTTTTTGATCTCGCACGGAAGCATGATCGCATTCATGTCAAGCCGCTCAAAAAGCTTGTTATAGCAGCGCGGTGCATTTGTCTTGCCGATCGGGTCGCCTACGTTTAATACAAGTTCTGTATCAAGATTCAGCTTTACATTTTCTAATTTCATACGCTACTCCTTCTTTCCTCCAAGGTATACGCTTGTCAGCACATCGCTCTTGAGGAACTCTTCTCCTGTTCCGCTGACAACGATCTGGCCCGTATTCATCAGATATGCTCTGTCACTGATCTTAAGCGCCATTTTTGCGTTCTGTTCAACCAGGAAAACTGTGATTCCCATACTGTTGACCTTTTTAATAACATTGAACACTTCCGCGATAACAAGAGGCGCCAGTCCCATGGACGGCTCGTCCAGCATCAGAAATTCCGGATCTGACATAATCGCTCTTCCCACTGCCAGCATCTGCTGCTCACCTCCGGAGAGTGTACCTCCGAGCTGAGTTCTTCTCTCGTAGAGCCTCGGGAATACTTCGTAGACCATATCTCTTAACTCTTTATCCCTGGCCGCGGGTCTCTTCCGGAAGAATGTTCCGATATTTAAGTTCTCCTCTACTGATACATCGATAAAGATCTTCCGTCCCTCGGGAACCAGGGAGATCCCCATGGGGACGATCTCATGGCTCTTCTTTCCCACCAGCTCCTGGTCTTTGAACTTGATGCTGCCGCTCTCGATCTTCACCATACCCAGGATGGACTTCATCAGCGTGGATTTTCCTGCGCCGTTTGCGCCCAGGAGGGATACGATCTCCCCTTTATTTATCTCCAGGCCGATTCCCTTTAAAGCCTTGATATTTCCGTAGGAGGATACCAGATCAGTGATTTTTAACATTGTCTCTGCCATATTAATCCTCACTCCTTCCCAGATATGCCTCGATGACATCATTGTTATTCTGAATCTCTTCCGCAGTACCGTCCGCGATCCTGCGTCCGAAGTTGATTACTGTTATATTCTCGGAAATTCCCATAACCAGCTCCATATCATGCTCTACCAGGAGCACTGCAAGATTGTATGTATCTCTGATCTTGCGGATCGTCTCCACCAGTTCCTTCTTCTCCTGGGAGTTCATACCTGCTGCCGGCTCGTCCAGAAGGAGAAGCTTCGGAGATGTGGCAAGGGCACGGCCGATCTCCAGCAGTCTCTGGTGTCCGTAGGGAATGCTTCCCGCCTCATTGTCTTTTACACCGTCAAGCCCTAAGAACTTCAGGATCTCAAGAGCTTTCTGCCTCGTTTCAGCCTCCTCTTTCCTGCATTTTCCAGGCTGGAACACAACGTTGAACATGCCCGTTTTCGTCTTGCAGTGGAAGCCTGTCATAACGTTTTCGAGAACTGTGGCTGACTTAAACAGACGGATATTCTGGAAGGTTCTCGCAATCCCCTTCTTCACAATATCGTGCGGCTTCTTCCCGCAGATGCTCTCCCCGCAGAAGAGCACGTCGCCGGACGTCACCTGATATGCGCCTGTGATCATGTTAAATACTGTCGTCTTTCCTGCTCCGTTCGGTCCGATCAGTGCACAGATCTGATTTTCTTCTACTTTAAGGTTCACGCTGTCAACAGCCGTCAGACCGCCGAATTTCTTCGTCACATCTTTTAATTCAAGAATTGCCACATTTCTCACCCCTTTCCTCCGGCTGGCGCCGTTTTCTTCCGATGTCTGATTTTGTCTACGAATTTCTCAAGGTACGGATATACGCCGCCCGGGAAACGAAGGATTACAATCAGAAGGATCACTCCGTATACAACCAGACGCCAGTCACCCAGGAAACGAAGCACTTCCGGAAGTACCTGCATGATAATTCCTCCGAAGATCGGTCCCACAACTGTTCCGAATCCGCCTACGATTGCTGTCCAGAGGATGATATTGGACGTATTGCTCACGAATGTATCCGGGCTTACATACTTGATCATCATCGCGTACAGGCATCCGGCGATCCCGGAATAAACAGCGCTTAATACGAACGCTCTGATCTTATATGTAGTAACGTTGATTCCCGTCAGCTCCGCAGCCTCGTTGTCCTCACGGATCGCCACAAATGCCCGTCCCGTCCTTGTCTTAATCAGAATATCTTCATATAAAATCCCAAGGATCACGAATACCATAATCAGGAAGTAAAACTTTTTCAGTGTGTCAAATGAAAAGCCGAAGATCACCGGGCTTTCAATCTCCAGGATACCGGCTGTTCCGTTCGTAACCGGCGTCCAGTTGATCATGACGATACGGATGATCTCTCCGAATCCCATGGTCAGAAGTGCCAGATAGGAACCTTTTACTTTCAGCGCCGGAACTGCCAGAACCGCGCCGACCAGCCCGGTGATCAGCATAGAGCCGATCAGACAGGCGAAAAACTGCATCCCGCCCCGTGTATTCATAATTGCGGTCACATAAGCTCCGATTCCGAAGAATGCCGCCTGTCCGAGGGAAAGCTGTCCGGTAAATCCTGTCAGAACGTTAATTCCGATTCCGAGGATGATATAGATTCCGATCATATTAACGATCTGCATGATGTACATATTGGGCGTAACGATCGGGATTATAATGATAATAGCCGCAATAATCACGATCTTTGCCAGTAAAGACTTTTTATCTGTTTTCTTTGCCATAACGCCCTCCTCCTACAGTTTATTCTCAATCTTCTTATTCAGCAGACCCGTCGGTTTCACGAACAGTACGATAAATAAGATAATGAATGAAAAGGCATCTCTGTAAGCCGTGGAAATATACGCTGATCCAAGTGCTTCTACGATTCCCAGGATCACTCCTCCCAGCAGAGCGCCCCACAGGTTTCCGATACCGCCTAAGATGGCAGCGGCAAATGCCTTCATACCGATCGTTGCGCTCATATCGACTCTGGCGTAAGTCATCGGCGCGATCATGATTCCCGCGATAGCCGCCAGCGCCGCGCTGATTCCGAATGTGAGGAATCTCATGTGCGTCACGTTTACGCCCATCATAGCCGCGCCCTCCGGGTCAGAGTTCGCAAGCTGCATACACTTTCCGATCTTTACTTTTGTAAAGAAGAAGTGCAGGCCCGTGATGATCACCAGGGAGATCAATATAACTCCGATACTCTGGGGCGTGATCCTGAAATCTCCGATCTCGATCAGCGTCTCCGGGAACATGCTTGGGAAGAGCTGCGGGCTTGTGCCCCAGATAACCATTGCCGCGTTTCTCAATACATAAGACACACCAACAGTCGCGATCAGCAGGTTTACGAATGAAGTAAACTTAACTTTTCTTAAGATCGCTCTCTCCAGAAGGAATCCCAGGATCGCCGCGCTGATTACTCCGAGGGCAATTCCCACATACAGCGGGTATCCCATCAGCACAAATGTCAGCGTAATAAATGTACCAACCATCATAATGTCGCCGTGCGCGAAGTTCAGCATACCGAGGGATTTATATACCATCGTGACGCCGACCGCCATCAGAGCGTACAAACTTCCGTTTGTCAGGCCGTTCAATATCTGTTGAAAAAGCATTTATGCCACCTCCAATTCTGCACTTTAAGTGCCTCTTAACCTTTCACAATCACATGCTCGCCGTCCTCTATCTGGATGATCAGCAGGTCTTTGTTCATCTTTCCGTTCTCATCGAATGTAGTAACGCCCGTTACACCGTCCCAGCTCGTTGAACCGATGTAATCATTTAATACGTCGCTGTCCGTATAATCTTCCCCGTCCGCGATGCAGCGCTCTACCGCATCCTTGATAATATAGACAGCGTCATAGGACTGAGGCGCGTTCTGGTCATATCCCTCGCCGTAAAGCTCCGCGTATTTCCTGTCAAACTCCTGAACCTTCTCGTCCGGGTTCGCCGCGTCGAATGCCGTACTGATCATGATTCCATTGATAGACTGGCCGCCCAGGTTCGTCAGCTCCGGTGAGTTAAATCCCTGTCCGATCACCGGATACTCCACGCCGTACTGAAGCATCTGCCTGCAGATCATGGCAACCTCTGTGTGATATCCCCAGAAAATGATGAAATCCGGATCCGCATTCTTGATCTTGCTCAGCGCAACGGAAAAGTCTGTGTCCCCTGAGTTATATACTTCATGGTCTACCATCTCCAGATCATATTCATCGCAGATCTGGTTTGCGATCCTGTATCCGCCGGTACCGAAGTCTGAGGATTCGTAGAGGATGGCAAATTTTTCCGCGCCATACTCGTCTACCATGTACTGCATAACATTGCGCATATGAAGTTCATCTGTCGCTGTCAGCTGATAAATATAATCGTTCCCCCCCTCCGTGATCGCCACGTTTGAGGAAGCCGGCGTGATCTGCGGAATGTGCGCCGCTTCCGTGATCTCCATGTTTGCCATCGTACAGGATGACGGCTGGCTGCCGATTACCGCCTGTACTTTATCCTGCTCCACCAGTCTCTGCATTGCCGTCACAGAGGTGGCCGGTACGGCTTCATCATCAATGGATACAAGCCTGATCGGAATCTCTCCGTTGATTCCGCCCTCTTCATTGATCTCATTTACTGCCATAATGGTCGCGTTCTCCAGAATCTGTCCCGAAACCGCAGAGGAACCGGACAGCGGCGCGATCAACCCGAGGGTAAAATACTCGCCGGACGCGGACTCCGGCACGATTACCGTTCCACCGCCGCCCTCTGAGTCGGAGCTCTCACATCCTACCACTGCAAGGCCCATAAGCAGGGCCATTGCAAATGCCAATGCTCTTTTCATGCTGTTCTCCTTTCTAAAATCGTTCCCTGTTCTTTTGGAAAGAAAGAGGCATGCCAAACGCATACCCCTTTCGTGAAAATACATTCCCTGTCGTCAGCGTTAATGCCCTGTTTACTTTGCAATCTCCGCAGTAATCTTTAAGAACTCGTCGATATCTGCATATGTATGGCAGTGCAGCGGAGAGATTCTGACGATTCCATGCTGATTGATTGAATTTACCTGGCGAGCGGAATAAAGGCTTGCGTCTGTACGCTCGTGTACTACAACTCCGTTCTTCTCATAAGCTCTGGAAGCGTCCTCACAGCTTAATTTGTCGAATACGATCAGAACGATCAGATCTCTCTGTGTCAGGTCGTCCATATCTACAGCTACTTTTACTCCCTCGATCTCAAGGAGTCCCTTCACTTCATCTGAGCCGTGCAGGAGTCTGTAGAGAAGAGCTCTCTCATGAAGCATAATTCTTGTCATTCCCTCTACATACAGCTCTCTCCTGTCCTCTGTATCCTGGAACTGTTTTCCGATCCAGCATACATAATCAAAGATCGCGCTCAGCATTGCGTACATTCCCGGCGCGCATCCGCCCATCTCCCAGTTGCTCTGTTTCTCTTTGATCAGCTTTCTGTGAGGAAGGTTCATAACTCTCTCTGAGAGCCAGCCTACTCCAAGTCCTCTTGCGCCGCCGAATTTGTACGGAGCAAAGTTTACACAGTCAAGTCCCCATGCCTTCATATCTGTCAGGCCGTGCGGTGTATGCTGTACAGAATCACAGACAATGTAGAGGTCCGGTTTGATCTTTCTGGCCTCTCTTGCGATTGTCTCAATATCCAGGACAGCACCTGTGATATTAGATGTCATAATCACACTTAAGAGACATGTATCTTTATCAATCAGGTTAAGAATTGTCTCCGGATCAATAGTTCCTGTCTCCGGGTTTGTCTTAGCAACTCTTAACTCTTTTCCATATTTTTCTGCCGGAATCGCGCAGCCGTCGAACGCTGACGGATGCTCCAGCTCAGTAGTAACAACGTTTGTTCCCGGTACGTTTGCAATGATCGCCTCGGAAACATCGAAAAGTACGATGGATGCCGTCATAGATGTTGCGATGCATCCGCCCTCTGCGTTGAACATTGTGGAAATGTCCTTGCACGCCTGGGTGCGCAGAGAGTCAAGATAATCGGAAGCCGCGCCGCCGTGTCCCCCGCAGTTCGGAAGATCGTCCACATTCTTAAACGCATCGCTCGCTGCTTTCAGTCTGAAAGATCCGCCGGAGTTATCAAAGAAAAGTCTCTTTGATTTTGTAAAAGGATCAACATCTACATGGTAATATTTCTCACGAATCTGTGCTGTCAGTTCTGCAGGCATAAGCTGCCCGTTCTTAATTGCTTCGCTATTCATTTTTTTAATTCCTTTCCTGTTTCTATCTGTTGTTATTAGTCAAACACTACCTGGCCGTGATCGAAAATCACTTTTCCGTCCAGTTCGATCGTCGGATCTTTGAACATCATGTCAATATGAAGGATGAAATCCTGGTTGTCTGTCTCGTTGTTTCCAAGCGCTACATGTACATATCCGCTGCATCCCTCATCCTCAAGCATCCTTCCGCAGAGGGAAGCGTCCGGGTTCAGGCCGATTCCGATCTCGCCTACTCTGTACATCCTCGGGTCATAGACCTTTGCCAGTTCTTCCGCAAAACGCTGAGCCTCTTCTCCGCCCTCGATCTTTGTAACAAAACTGTTCTCTACATAGAGTGTGATTGGCTCTTTTAATACGCCCATTGCCGGGTGTGTGATGCTTCCGTCCACCACGATCTTGCCGTGCGCGGTTCCCGGGATCGCTCCGGAAGCCATCTCAATGTCCGGAGGTGAACAGGTCTCGCCCGGATTTCTTACCATTCCGTACTGCGGGAAGAGCTTATGTCCCTTGATGCTTGCGTAGTAGTCTGTTCCTGCCTCAGATGTAATGTGGATCTGATCTCCGCCTTCCATTGCTTTTAAGAGCTGGTCCACATATTTTCTGTCTGCCTCAAAGTCTGTGTACAGGCCGCCCTTTTCCAGCATCTCTATACTGTAGTCACAGCAGTTTAAATCTCTGGCACCTGCAGCACACGCGTCTCTTCTCGCATGGCTGTGGGACAGTGAAAATTTCGTGGCACGAAATATGACGTCCGCTTTCAGCATTGCGGCTGCTACCAGCGGGGTTGGCTCCTCTCCGTGCATTTTTCTTGGTTCCATCATAACCATTGTCTTATTCGGGAACTCCTCTGCCGCATCCCAGAGCGCCATACCAATCTCAAGACAATCTGTATCGGTGACGATCAGGATATTTTCCTCGGGCTGACAATTCGCACAGATTGTCAAAAGCCTCCTGCATGCCTCATAAATCTTCTTCTCTGCCATTTTTCAAACTCCTTTCGTTCTCTCCCTGCTGCGCGTTCCGTATTTCTTTTTTGTAACAGTTCAGCTATCTGTCATCAGGAGACGGATTTATAATTGTTACATTTGCTTTACGGTCCGCTGCTTTTTAGTTTTTCATGATCTATTTTCAATGTATCTCCAATACATTAAAAATACTTGTTAAAGCTTTGATATCTACTCGTGTAACTTTTGAGGTTTTTAAAAATGCTTTTGTAAAGCATTTCTTTACCAATGGCTTTTTATGTATATATTGCCTAGTTATTTAGTTGTTTGCTTATTTTTTTTAGATGTTTTGTATTTCTCTATGGCTGTATATTAGCACTTTCAGTTACGCGTGTAAATAGCTTTTTTTCAAAAATATAATTTTTATACAAAGTGCTGAAATAACACGTGTTTTTTTGTGCAGAAAAGCAAAATGGGATTCTGGAGTGAAGAATTTCCGTAACAGTTCAGCCATAGGGCTGAACTGTTACGATTTTCCTGTGGAATAAGAAAAGCACCCTCATAGGGTGCTGCATTTTAAAGCATTGCAAAATACTGCAATAAATAATCTCCGCCTATATCTGTTTCATCTCTGTCTAATGTTCTTTTTCCAAATAACTTAAAATTGTTTTTTTCATAGAAGTTTCTCAATTTTTCTTTGTCTTCACATTCTAAGTAAACAAATCTGCCTCCAACTTCGTGCTGCACCCTTTTTACCTTTTCCATTGCAAGTTGCAATAGATCATCACCAGAAATAAGTGTATTATTTCCATTCGTATAATTTTTCCCAAGCTGTCCGATCAGTGGAGCCGAAACGGTATACTCATTTGTTTTTTCATCAAAGACTCCATGCTCTCTTAACTTCCTTGCTTCTTTAGCTGTTACCGCGCTTCTTTGGACTGTAATAAATTTAGATGCAATCGTATAATACCCTACCAGTTCTTTGGTTTTACAATCATCAGTTTCCCAATACACAAGATGAGTCTTTGAAAATCCTCGTATTGAGAATTGTATAGCTTTTTCATGCAAAAAATTTTGGACATCTAAATTGATTGGACATGAAAAATTGGAGAGGATCTCCTTTGTGTGATCCTCTCCTAATTGCTCTACTATATCCGCTAAATTCACTTCTCTAAAGTGTGTTTTTATGGCAAGATCTGATAAATTCACTTTTTCCCAAAAAACTCCTTAATTTTATCACTCGTAACTTCTTTGCAATCTCGTGATAGCTTTGGTGGAGTATACTTAGTATTTTCTGCTTCGCTTAAAGCTTCAACAAATGTACGGGCGAGTCGCTTATCTGTTATATTTATATTTTTCAAAATGCTCTTCGTTGCCATACTTTTCACCTCCTGCTATACACTTTCCTCCGCATATCTCTAAAAATTTTGTGTACTATCATTATACCCGTTTTTAAAGAAAAATCAACGGTGCCACTAAAAATTCGTAAGTTTGCAGTAACATTTTCAGCTATTTAGTGCACTAACAGTTTCCGTTCAAAAACGTCCGGAAGCAGGGCGGAATGTTTTGGAAATCGTATTCTGATGAAGGAACAGGCGTTACATGCTTCGTTCCGGAATCTGGGAAGAATCTAAGAATCCGAA
>JAHZHF010000067.1:742-12216 GCA_019420405.1 Clostridiales bacterium | reverse complement strand
AGAAATCACCCCTGTTTTCGGATGTTTTCCATGTGGGAGTTAGTGAACTTTATAGCTTACCTCACTCCAGCACTACACACTGATTTCCCCAGGATGCGAACACTTCCTCAAACTGCGCCCTGTCATATTCAATCTCGCCGGAAATCGGATCTGCAATGGTAACAGTAGTATCCGTATATCCGACCAGCACCGCTCCGTGATCTCCGTGGCTCCACCCGACGAATTCACCGTCTTCTGTATACCAGCCGTCTACTTCTCCGCGGTCAGCCATGGAGATCGTCACCCACACGACAACCGGCTGATCCATACTGACTCTGGCGTACAGTTCTTCAACAGAACTTCCGGTCAGATCCACCGCCCGGAGTGAGCTTCCCATATCCGACAGGTACTCATCTGCTGCGGTCACAATCGCTCCCGTACCACATATGATCCCATCCTCTGTAAACGGATCGCCCACAAAGTATTCATTCATATCCGGGCCGTAAAGCCTGCCGTCCTCTCCATAGTAAAGATCGGGAGATACTGTAGGGAGATACTCCGAGGCCATAACCGTCTTATCCGCAGGATAACCATAGTAATTCAGTGTCATAGTAAGAGCGGTAATCTCACATCCCGTCGGAAGCTCCGGCATCTGCAGCGTAACCGGGAAATCCTCAATCAGATAAGAATCCGGTATATTTGCAGATGATAAAGAATCTGTCTGAGAATTTCCGGCATCCTCCTCAGTTCCAGCCTCTTCTCCTGATACAAGGACAAATCTTTCCCCGAGCTTCTCCGACACAATGTTCCCTGCTTCATCCAGGCTGACCAGCTCGCCCTGTTCGTTCTGCTTCCCCACTTCGGCCTGCTCACTATGTTGGACCCCGGCATCATTTTCACCGGATGAAACGATTCTCCCATTCCCTTCCGGAAGCGCAGACGCCCTGTATTTCCATCCAAACAATACAAAGCATACAAAAACCAGACCTAAAATCCCCCCGGTCAATATCTTTTGTTTCATTCTACTTTTACCTCTTTATCTTTTGCAGTCCCTTTGCCATGTAGTACGCAATCCCGGCCCACAGCACCATCATCGCCGCATATTCTGCGATGAACTGGCCCAGCGGCTGTGATACATCAAAAAATACAAACATATTTCTCAGAAAAAGATAGGATGCAATATCGTGCTTTATAAACGCATAAATCCCATACAGGGCTGCTCCCCACGCCAGAATTCTCAGTGCCCATCCGGCTTCTTTTCCCACTGTCCTTTTCCCGGCTGTTCCTTTCCCGGCTGTCACTCCGGCCATCTTTCCGGCCATGTTCATAATCATATTCCAGTGCAGCCCGATATGCACACTCATAAACAGAAAGCCCCAATAGGCGGAAAGCATGTGCAGTGTTCTTGCGAATCCCATATTTCCGCTGAGATCAAGAAATGAAAAAACATACCTCGACATCATGATCCCGCTCACCATGAGGCCCAGCATACACAGAAACACGATAGAATTGACCACAGTCTGCAGAATACGAAGCAGTGTGTATCTTCCTCTTATCAAATTTCTGTACCATCTCCAGTTTAACACATGATGGATCAAAAAGATCACAAACATTGCTGCGCCCATCCACTCGTGGGCAGACTCACCCACCAGCATATATGCCATCTGACACAGGAGCAGAACGGTCATAGCAAAATCTGTCAGCATTCTGATTCTCATTTTCGGATTCATACGCCCCGCCTCCTTTCCGTATACCCGCATAAATTACTGTACATACCCTGTCTCCGAAAGCCATGCTTCAATCTCATCCCTGGCATTCACGGCTCCGGAGGCGCTCAAAGCGATTCCTTCTTGTACGTCCGCTTCCGGCTCCAGGCGCTCTATCTCGCTCACAGTTCCGGAGAATCCGCTTCCTCCAGATGTAACAAATGGAATAACCGTCTTCCCTGACAGATCATATTCATCCAGAAAACTGTACACTGCCATGGGCATGTCGCCCCACCAGTTCGGATAGCCGAGGAAAACAGTGGTATACCGGCTGATATCTCCGGCCTGTAAGGCCAGCTCAGGCCGCGCTGCGCTGCGACGCCCGTATTTCCGGTGATATCGCTATCACGCACCTGAATGCTTGCTCCGGCGGAGGCATCCACATTCTCCGGGAGATCCGCGTTGTCCGATGTATTTCCTTCCGAGCTCTCCTGCACGTTATCTCCTGCCGTTTCTTCCGAACTGCATGCGGCTATGGATACCGCAGTCATAGCCGCCAATAAAGCCATTAATATTCGTTTCTTCATTTTCTGTCGCGCCTCCTGTTCTATATTCTGTTCTATTTTTGTCCGGTATATTGTTCCATGTAGTTATCCTACATCTTTCCTCCCTGAATCCGATATCTCAGATAGTCCATCCTCTCAAGCTGCTTCTCTCTTAAATGGATCTCATCCAGGGCAATCCCCCTTCGCCTGTTCAGCATCTTGAGCCGTTTTTCTCTTGTACTCTCTCCCTCCAGAAGAAGCCGCATATATTCTTCCACCTCGCCGCTTTCAAACCCGATATCATGAAGAGTCATGATCATGCCCAGCCTCTCCAGATCCTGGTCATCATACTGCCATTGTCCCATTACTTTTTTCACAGATCCGCACAATCCCCAGCGTTCATACTCCTTAAGTACGTCAATCGGGATCTGGTAACGTTCGCTCGCCTCGTTTATCGTCATATTTACAAACCGCCTTTCTTTACATTTTCACAACATTCCGGCCATCCGGCATGAGTGGGCTGAATTGTCAGATCTTTCTGGTCTTCACTTTGCTGATACCATAATCATAGCCCCCCGTGTACGGCGTGTCTAATACCTGTTTTCTCTTTTAAAAAATGCCTGATCTGTATGGAGGCTCTGACAGGCTCTATTTCTGGTATATAATTTGCTTTATTACATAAAAAAGGAAAAGCCTGTATAATTAGTACAAAAAAGGTAACAGTAAAGGAGACTGATCACTATGGAACAGAACGATTTCCTTAAAATGCTGGAAACCCGCAAAAGTAAAAAACACTTTATGACCCACAACTCAATCGAGCCCCTGTCCGTTGACGCGGAGAGCAGCCGGATTGAAACCGTCCTTGGAGAAAACGGACGCAACCTCAGCGGATACGCCCACGGCGGACTGCTCATGGCTATGGCGGACTGCGCCGCCGGACTTGCGGCAAAAGCAGACGGACGGCAGTATGTGACTCAGAATATCAGTATGTCTTTCATCTCCAACATAAAGGAAGGCCGGATCTTTGCAGAAGGAAAAGTCCTGCACAGAGGCAGGACTGTAGTTGTTGTGCGCGTCACCGTTTCCGATGAAAACGGAACGCTGATGGCTGACGCCACGCTGAATATGTTCTGTGTAGGGAACTGACAAAGCCGGGGAAGGAGGATGAAGCTCGTTCCACAACTGCCCCTGCAAGAGCGCAGACCGGGAATCCGTCTGCCGTTCCATATAAGAGACGAAAAAATGTGCCAAAACCTGCGCCATCTGACACAGGCTCTGACACATTCTTCTATATTCCAGATTGCCGCTTATCAGCTCTGCATCTGGATCTGCTCTTTTACATGATCAATAAACCGAAGGGTAGCCCAGGAAAACTCCTGATGCCGCTTCCACACCAGCACCGATCCGGCTTCCAGCTTCGGTTCTCCACCATTGCCACTGCATTGGTAATAAGGTTGTATGCCGCCGCGGTCTCCATGGTGGAGAAAGCCTCTCCAAACCAGTTGATCAGCTCATTTTTGACCGTCTCTCTGCGGGCCATGATCAGAGGGGTTCCCCTTAAATCCTCCGGATGCACGCAGGATTTCCCTGCAAAGGCAGAATCTTTTCTGACGAGCACGCCCCACTGCTCACTGACAGGCATCCGGATAAATTTATATCTGCTGATATCTGCCGCCCCTCTCTTTTCGTTACTGTTCACAGTAACCCCTTTTCTTATATTGTCTATATAAGCATACCGGATGCCATCCCGGCAGTCGGTTTTCAGAATCAGTTTTCTTCTTCCTCCCGCCTTCCGGAAAGCTTTGCCTTGATATGCCCGATAAATTTCTCCGCTGCAAGGCCGAACGGCTGCTGCCGTTTCCACGCCAGAACGCAGGCGGAAGTAAGCTCCGGCTTAAGCGGGCGGTATGTGATCTTCGTCTGATCCCAATAGTCGATAGAGCCGCACGTATTCAGCGAATATGCAAGTCCGTGATGGGCCATAACTGCACTCCCCGCCGGGAGATTGCTTGTGAACAGCACCTGAATCCTGTCGTAATAATCCCCGAACCAGTTCGCGATCTGCCCCTGGACGCTCTGGCGTCTGGGCATAATCAGCGGCACGCCCACAAGGTCTTCCGGGGTGATATACTCCTTCGCCGCCAGAGGCGCGTCCGGACGCATACTGACCACGCAAGTTTCATGCCCCTCAATCCGGATAAAATCGTATTTTCCCAGGTCTACCGGTTCCAGCAGTATCCCGAGGTCTGTCAGTCCCCGGTCCATCCGGTCTTTGATATGATCCGCAGTTCCTGTATAGAGGTCAAAAGTCACAAGCGGATATTCCTCATGAAATGTACGGATCAGCTCCGGGAGCTTCTGCACCGCCCTCAGGTCGCCGCAGCCGATGGATACTGTCCCTTCCACCTGCTCCTCCTGTGCAGTCAGTTCCCGCTCCGTCTTATCGACCAGCTCCAGGATCTCCTCCGCCCGGCGTCTCAGTAGAAGCCCTTCGTTTGTGAGGACAATCTTTCTCGTTCCTCTTATGAACAGCTTCACTCCCATCTGGTCTTCAAGCTGTGAGAGCTGGCGGCTGAGTGTAGGCTGGGTAATATGGAGCACCTCAGCCGCTCTTGTGATGCTCTCCTCTCTCGCCACTGTCAAAAAATATCTCAGCACCCTTATTTCCATACCGTATCCTCCTGTCCCTGCGTCCGCATCAGTCCATATCATTCCACGCCGCCGGGGCTTCCAGCTCAGGGAAACCAATCAGCTCCGCGCCTTCCCCGTGCTCCCCGATGATCTTTTCCATCCAGATCATGTCATACCACCGTCCGAATTTATACCCGCACTTATGGAATCTCCCGGCCAGCCTGAATCCCATATGTTCGTGGAACTGCGCGCTGTTTTTCGTCAGATATTCATCCTCCTCTTCCGGATACCCGATGCATGCATACAGGTTTGTAATATTCTGTGCTCTGGAAATCTCCTCCAGCGCTTCATACAGTTTTCGGCCGATCCCCATTTTTCTTCTGTCTTCCCTCAAGTAGATGGACATCTCAGCAGCCCGCTCATAAGCCGTCCTCCCGACGAACGGCCCTGTATACGCATATCCTGCGATCTCGCCATCTATTTCTGCGGCCAGATACGGATACCTCTTTAACGTTCCTTCGATTCTTCTCCTGAATTCTGATAAATCAGGCACCTCATACTCAAACGAAATCGCAGTATTTAACACATACGGAGCATAAATTTCAAGCAGTTTTTCCGCATCCTCCGGAGATACGGTACGGATTTTCACATTGCCGGACATCGTTTTCCTCCCGCGTCTTTTTCTGGTTCTTTTCGTAACAGTTCAGCCATAGGGGCTGAACTGCTGCTTCTTGTCTATTTTACTACACTTCTCCGGCTATGCAAACACTAAACCTCAGCCGATCACCCGGAATGTTTTCCACCTGCCGCTGCAGAACCGGAACCAGAAAAACGCTGCCCTTATCATCCAGTCCAGACACATGGCAAACGCCACCCCGATGACGCCAAGATCCAGACAGATCCCGAACAGTACCGAGAATACCACCCGGCAGCCCTCAGGCCGTTTGCAAGCGCACCGGAAAACGGATAAAGAAAGGCGTTAAATATATTGTGGATCACAATCAGGATCAGAACCAGATCCGCGGCCTCCTCAGAGAGCGCATACCCTTTCAGTATGAGAGGTGCGGCCGCCAGAATCAGCCCGTTCCACAGAACTGACATAAGAACAGTGATCCGAAGCAGTTTCTTCATATAATAATCCGCCGCCTCTGTATCCCCCGCTCCCATGCACTGCCCGATCACGGTCACAAAGGCAAGCCCAAGAGCCGTTCCCATAAGCGCCGCCATGGACCAGAAGCTCTGCGCCACGCCGTTCGCCGCGATCTGCACAGTTCCAAAAAGGGCGGTGATACTGCTCAAAGCGACTTTCGTAAGCTGAAACAGGCCGTTCTCAATCCCGTTGGGCACGGCAATCCCCAGGATACGCTTCACCATCTGCCCGTCACACCGGAAGATATTCCTCCAGGTCAGACGCACCTGCTCACTGCTGCGGCCGAAGCACAGCACCATGATCACCACTGTGGAAAATGTTCTCGCGATGAGGGAAGGATACGCCACCCCGGCCACGCCTGCATGAAGCACAAAAACGCCGACCGCATTTCCGGCAATGTTGATCCCGTTCGCCGCCAGGGATATGTTCATTGTCACGCCGGTCTTCCCCATACTTCTGTATACCGCAGCCCCGGCATTATAGACAGCGATAGCGGGATATGAATACGCCGAGATCTTAAGATACGTCACACATGCTTCCATCACATCCCGGTCCACCTCTCCGAACAGCAGCCTTAAAAGCGGGCGGTTCAAAATCAGTGAAAACAACATTGCCGCCACTGAAAATACAACCGCAATCATCATAAGCTGGCCCGCTGAGAGATCAGCATTCTTCTTATCACGGCTTCCGATATACTGACTCACCACCACGGCTCCGCCTGCTGCCAGCGCTGAAAAGAGGAAGATAAATACCGTATTAAACATATTGACAAGGGAGACGCCTGATACAGCCGCCTCCCCTGCGTAACTTACCATAAACGTATCGCATATCCCTACCAGAACCTCCAGAAGCTGCTCTAAGAACAGCGGGACGATCAGAACTTTTAACGCCCGGTTTGAAAAAATCTTCCTTTCATCCGGTATGCCCTGTCCCGGCTCTGTCAGCCGGTATATCAGATTTCTCATTGAAACTCCCCCTGCGAAACATAGTAAGTGTCATCGTTACAGTGATCTTCCCAATTCATAAGCTTTCTCCGGATATTCTGTATTTCTTGTCATTCCCGGACTTCCGCATCCTCTCCCGAGTATCATCCCCTGATCGTTAAAGTGCAGATATCTGACCAGAGTACGGTAATGACTCTCCAGCGAATCAAATGTCCAGTTGTCACTGTTCCACGCTACAGCCAGCAGTGCAGACTTCATCTTCTTTCTGGTGATACTGCTGTTATAAGCGCAGAATCTGTCAACCGCGGTTTTTAACTGCGCTGACATCCCATAATAATAAAGCGGGGTCGCAAATACGATCATGTCAGAAGCCAGCACCGCAGAACGGATCATCTCGTTGTCGTCCTTCTGTACACACGGCCCTTCATATCCACATGCCACACATCCTGTACACGGATTGATATCGAATTCGTCCACATCGATTCTGTGCACTTCATGTCCGGCTTCTTTCGCACCTCTTGTAAATTCTTCCGTCAGAATTGCCGTCGATCCGTTTTTGTTCGGGCTTCCCTGCAAAATAATAATCTTCATAAAAATCCCTCTCCTGCTTGCTGTATGATTTTATTACGGTTTTAGTATATAAACGGACTGTATAAATAGCAAATACTTATATTCCATTTTCCCTCATGCCTGTAACGCATGGTTTTCTTACCGCTGCCAACCTGCCGACCAGACATGCGCCTCCCCCGAAGCTGCGGCTGTATTTTGAGCCATCACGCCCACCAGACGATGAGGAACATAGAGCTCCTCCAGATAATGAATCTCATCTTCGCTTAATTGTAAATCTACTGCCTTTGCCGCACCTTCAATATGAGAAAGCTTTGTTGCTCCCACTACAGGTGCAGTCACTTTCGTAAGCAGCCATGCAAGAGAGACCTCGGTCATACTCACGCCGTGGCGCTCCGCCAGCTCAGCCACCCGCTGAATGACCGCATTGTCCTGCTCAGCCGTCGTATCATATTTCAGCCGCGCATAATCATCCTTCTCAAGCCTCCTGGACGTTTCTCCCGGATGCTTCGAAAGTCTTCCGCTCGCCAGAGAACTGTAGGGCGTCATTGCAATGTTGTCCTCTGCACACAGCTTTGTCATCTCCCGCTCTTCTTCCCTGAAAATCAGGTTGTAATGACTCTGAACAGAAACAAATTTCGCGAACCCTTCTTTTTCCGCCAGGGCATTCGCTTTTGCCAGCTGATAGGCAAAGCTGTTGGATATGCCAATGTAGCGGACTTTCCCGGCTTTGATCATCCGGTTTAATCCGTCAAGAATATCATAGATTGGCGTCCGGTGATCCCACATATGGTAAATATACAGATCCACATAATCCATTCCCAGATTTTCCAGACTTTTATCCAGCATCCTTTCAATATGCTGCCGGCCGGTCACTCCCGCTTCAACCTCCTCGTTGGTACGGGGCAGAAATTTTGTCGCAACAATAACTTTATCCCGGCTGGTGAAATCTTTCAGCGCCCGCCCAAGATACTGTTCACTGGTGCCGTTCTGATACCCAATGGCTGTATCAAAAAAATTAACTCCAAGTTCCAGCCCGCGGCGGATGATCTCACGGGAATGTTCCTCGTCAACAGTCCATGAATGCTGCCCGTTAGCTGCGTCTCCAAATCCCATACAGCCCATGCAGATTCTTGAGACATTCAATTCCGATGTTCCTAATTTTTTATACTGCATATTTATTCTCCTTTTCTCTTTCTCTGAATTATTTCTTCTCGTCCAGCAGCTTGGTGCCCTGCGGCGGATTACTGTCTATCGCGCCGACAATCCTGTGAGGCACATATGGTTCTTCCAGAAACGCAATGTCTTCGGCTGTTAATTTCACGGAAAATGCTCCTGCGGCATCATCAAAATGGGCTGCTTTCGTAGCGCCGATAATTGGAGCTGTCACTCCTTTTTCCCATTCCCATGCCAATGCGATCTGCTGCATTTTCACACCGTATTTCTCTGCCAGAAGATGAACCCTGCGGACGATTTCCATATCCTGCTCCTGCGTCTGGTCATATTTTCCCATAGCTGCCCGGTCTGTTTTGCTGCGGATAGAATCCGAATTCCATTCCGGCCGGGTCAGATGTCCGGCTGCAAGGGGACTGTACGGCATGAGAGATACATTCATCTGACGGCAGATGGGAATCAGTTCACGCTCGTCCTCCCGATAAAGAAGATTGTAATGATTCTCCATAGTCACAAACTGCGCCCACCCGTTATCCCGGGCGGCAAGCTGCATATTATAGAACTGGTATCCGTACATGGCTGACGCTCCGATCGCCCGCACTTTCCCGGATACGACCAGATCATTGAGCGCCTCCATTGTCTCTTCAATCGGCGTATCATAGTCAAAACGGTGAATAATGTACAGATCCAGATAGTCTGTACCAAGCCGTTTCAGGCTGCCTTCGATTTCCCGGTGGATCGCTTCGGAGGAAAGTCTCCCCGGGTTAAAATAGACTTTAGACGCAATAACAACCTTATCTCTTGAAACATTTTTCCTGAGTGCGTTTCCAAGATATTCTTCACTGGTTCCATCCGAATATCCGTTTGCAGTATCAAAAAAATTAATTCCCAGATCCAGGGCATGTTTTACGATTTCCTCTGTTCCTGCTTCGTCCAGTGTCCAGTCATGCAGTGTTCCGGGTTTTCCGAAGCTCATGCAGCCTACACAGAGTTTCGATACCTCAATGTCAGTGTTTCCAAGTTTTGCGTATTCCATATTCACCAGTTCCTTTCTTCCATTCTATTTCAATATATATTATAAGACGTACCCGTTACTAAGTCTAATACCCGTCCCTTATCATTCATCATGCATATTTTGAATAATTTTCGATAACATAGATGTGCTGTGGAAAGCTTAAAAGGAGCCGGGAATTTCCCGACTCCATGATCCTGACAGAGGGGCGGTCCTGCCGCCGCCTCATTCTATCTTTTCCTCCGTTCCCACAAAATTACATTCCTCTTATAAGCTTGTCAGGACAGGATTGTTTAAATAATCATAAACCCGTCTGACCTCGCTTATTTTACGGGTATCCAGCATAGACGGGCAGTCTTTGTCCAGCCCGGCGATCTGCATCATATCTGCCTCGTCCAGTTCAAAATCCCAGATATCAAGATTTTCTCTCATGCGCTCCCTGTGGACAGATTTGGGAATAACTATCACACCCTGCTGCACGTTCCATCTCAGAATGATCTGCGCCTGAGTCTTCCCGTATTTTTCCGCGATCTCCTTCAGTACCGGCTCGTCGAACATGCCTTTCAGTCCTTCCGCGAACGGCGCCCATGCCTGGGGCTGCACTCCCAGTTCCTTCATGATCTCAAGGTCTTCTTTTCTCTGATAGTGGGGATGCCGCCTTCGTATTATCATATCCCATCTGCTGGATATACGCTTTCGTAGTGATAAACAATTCTTCCCTGGGAACGCCGCAGCTTCTGATCGCTCTGCCGACCGCTTCTTCATTCTGATACGAACTTGCCGTATCGATCAATCGGTATCCTTCTGCAATGGCGTTTCTTACCCCCTGCTCACATTCCTCTTCCGGAATCTGGAAAACACCGAATCCTTCCATCGGCATTTCTATCCCGTTATTTAATTTTACTTTTCCTGTCATAAATCTGCCTCCAATCGGGTGGGAGAAGAAGATAATGTCATTTCCCTCCCAATATTCTGCTACTCACTTAGATTCATACACTTTCCGATCACATCTCCTGTACGGAGATACTCGTAGGCAGGCATCTCAAAAAGAACCGGTTTCAGCGTATGGTAATCGATCTTCCCTGCCTCATTCAACACATTCTCTTCTGCATAAACGCCGTCGATCTTGCAGATAAAATTATCAAATCCTTCCGTCTCATAGATATCGTCCACGGTACAGTCCATGACTACCGGAGCCTCGTCAATGACCGGGGCTCCAGTCCCTTCTGTGTGATACTCAAACATTTCGGATTTGTCTGTTTTGTTCCCGCTGACACATCCGGTACGGTCTGCTTTTTCCAGCATTGCTTCATCCACAATATTCACGGTCAGGGCACGTGTCTCTCTGATTCCCTGATTTGTGTAATGTGGTTTTGCAAGGCTGACCATGATCCGGTCATGCCCGAGGATCCCCACATGTCCTACCAGGACGTAATTCGGTTTTCCATTTACCATCGTTCCTACCACAACAAGCGGCGTAGGATAAAGTGCAAGGCTTTTTCCAATATTTTTCTTCATGATCTTTTACTTCCTTTCGAATTCAGATTACTCTCTGTTTTCGCATATATTGTAAAACCCATCTGCTGCCAAGTCTAATACCTGTCCTTTATCATTTATCATACTTTTTACGAATAACGCCTCTTTCGACTGATCCTTATCCTGATCTCAGGTTTCCAGACGATTCCGTTTCAGCCATGTCCGCACCATATCATGCAGATCTTCACTTCCGTTTTCCAGCACATACAAACCGGATCCCATTTCCGCTGA
>JAHZHF010000067.1:0-732 GCA_019420405.1 Clostridiales bacterium | reverse complement strand
ATTTTCACATAGCCAGGACGCCACCGGCGGGGCTATGGTGCCGCACCAGTTCGGAGAACCGATAAAAACGACATCATACTCATCTGCGTTTTCCTCAACAGGAAGCAGAGGGACTTTTCTTCCTGTCCTGATCTCCTCCCGCACCTGAGTCAGCAGGCTCTGAAAATCAGCCGGATAAGGCTGTCTCGGATAGATCCGGCTGAGCCTGCCTCCGGTCTGCTTCTGTATCATTTCTGCGATCCTGCGGGTCTTTCCTGAATAGGAATAGCAGACAATTAAAATTTTTATCTCCATGCGCTTAAACATCCTTTCCCTCTTGTTTTTCTTCGTCATCCGACGATCTGAATTTTCCTTTCGTTCATTATCCTATGATTCTCATTTCCTGTCTAATACCCGTCGCTTATTATAAACCATTCCTGTCATGCATAATAAAATCAGACTTTTTCCGCACTGAAAATGGCTGCGGCATCAGCCGAATATGCTGATACCGCAGCCATTTTTTAACTTTCCTGTATCGTCTGTACAAAGACTGAGGCCGCCTGAGAAAACAAATGGTTCTTCTTCCACAGGATTACACTCCTGGTAATATGAGCCGGAACGATCTGACGGAAACAGAGTTCCGGATCCGCATGTATGGCCAGGGCGCCGTCCAGACAGACCGCACAGCCCATCCCGGCCTCCACCAGCAGAGCGGCGTTGGATAGAATATTGTAATAAGCCGGGATATTCAGA
>JAHZHF010000066.1 GCA_019420405.1 Clostridiales bacterium | reverse complement strand
GGCTGTCCTTGTCTTTAATCCGTATCCGGTACTTTGTAGTTTCCCTTATTCCC
This sequence comes from Clostridiales bacterium, assembly GCA_019420405.1. GTDB lineage: Bacteria > Bacillota > Clostridia > Lachnospirales > Lachnospiraceae > Mediterraneibacter. Next base: position 12,281 of record JAHZHF010000066.1, on the reverse strand, counting down.
TGGAGCGAAGCCCGGAGTCATCCTCCATCCCCGCAGAATACGTTTCAGAAATCACCCCTGTTTTCGGACGTTTTTCATGAGGGAGTTATTGAACTTTATAGCTGTAATAACATAAAAAAAGGGTTGCATAATATGCAGAAAAGATGTATTATTATGCAAGTAAAGCCAAAGATTCACCGGAAATACTTTACTTCTTATTAAATGAGGTATATCATAAAGAAACTGAACAGAATATGGCGGACCGTCTCTGAGAGCATTGCAGGACAGGCGCTTTCAGGAGGTAATTACGGTCTGTTATGGTGAGAGAGAAAGGATGAGAGGATTATGATAAAGGCTGGAATCATCGGATCAACAGGATACGCGGGCGGAGAGCTTGTGAGGATTCTGACAGGGCATAAAGATGCAGAGATCAAGTGGTACGGCTCCAGAAGCTATATTGATAAAAAATACGCGGATGTATATCGGAATATGTTTGAGATCGTGGACGCGGTCTGCATGGATGATAATATGGAAGAGCTGGCAGAGCAGGTGGATGTGATTTTTACTGCCACGCCTCAGGGGTTATGCGCCTCTCTTGTGAACGAGGAAATTTTGTCAAAGACGAAGATTGTTGACCTGAGCGCGGACTTCCGCTTGAAGGATGTCGGGGTTTACGAAGAGTGGTATAAGATTGAGCACAAGGCGCCCCAGTTTATTGAGGAAGCGGTGTATGGACTGTGCGAAGTGAACCGGGAGGAGATTAAGAAGGCGAGATTGGTGGCGAATCCGGGCTGCTATACGACCTGCTCGATTCTGACTGCATATCCGCTGGCAAAAGAGGGGCTGATCGATATGGACACCCTGATCATCGACGCCAAGTCGGGTACTTCCGGGGCAGGAAGAGGTGCGAAGCTTCCGAATCTGTTCTGCGAGGTGAATGAAAATATGAAAGCCTACGGAGTGGCAAATCACCGCCATACTCCGGAGATCGAGGAACAGCTGGGATATGCGGCGGGAAGACAGGTGACGCTTAACTTTACACCGCATCTGGTTCCCATGAACCGGGGAATTCTGGCGACAGAGTACGCGAAGTTAAAAGACGGCGTGACCTATGAGGAAGTGAAGGCCGTTTACGATGAATACTATAAAGAAGAGAAATTTATCCGTGTTCTGGACCGGGGGGTATACCCGGAGACGAAATGGGTAGAGGGAAGCAATTATGTGGATATCGGGTTTGAGATTGACCGGAGGACGGGCAGGATCATCATGATGGGCGCGATCGACAACCTGGTGAAAGGCGCCGCAGGCCAGGCGGTTCAGAATATGAATCTGATGTTCGGCCTGAAAGAGAGCGAAGGGCTGGAGCTTGTTCCCATGTTCCCGTAGGCGGTCAGCCCGTCTGAACTGTTTCTGTAAAAATGAATTTGAGAGGTACGTTTATGATACGTGTGATGACAATAGACGATTATGACGAGGTATATGCTCTGTGGAAGAAGATCCGCGGTTTCGGTATCCGGAGCATCGATGACTCCCGGGAGGGGGTGGAGCGCTTCCTGAAACGAAATCCCACGACCAGCGTGGTGGCCGTGGAGGATGGAAAGGTAGTGGGAAGTATCCTCTGCGGGCATGACGGCAGACGGGGATGTCTGTACCATGTGTGCGTGGACGAGGCTTACCGGAGACATGGCATCGGCAGGGCGATGGTAGTGTTTGCCATGAAGGCGTTAAAGGAGGAGCAGATCAACAAGGTGTCTCTTATCGCTTTTACGAAAAACGATATCGGCAACGCTTTCTGGAATACGATCGGGTGGACGGAGCGGTTGGATCTGAACTATTATGATTTTACTTTGAATGAGGCGAATATCACTGCTTTTAACGAACAGTAGGAAGGAGTCAGAAAGATGGAGATAAAAAAGATCGAGGGCGGTGTGACAGCCGCCAAAGGATTTGAGGCGGCTGCGGCTGCGGCAGGCATCAAGTATCAGGGAAGAACAGACATGGCGCTGATCTACAGTGAAAAGCCGTGCAAGACGGCAGGGACGTTTACAACCAATGTGGTGAAGGCGGCTCCGGTCAAATGGGACAGAGCAGTCGTGGAGAGCGGAGTGAAGTCCCGGGCCGTGATCGTAAACTCCGGCATTGCAAATGCATGTACCGGGGAAGAGGGCATGAAATATTGTGAGGAGACTGCAGAGGAAGCGGCGAAGGTACTGGGCGTTGAGAAGGAAGGCGTGCTGGTCGGGTCCACCGGAGTGATCGGGATGCAGATCCCTATCGACCGCTTAAAGGCAGGGATTACGATGCTCGCCGGATCAAAAGGAGACGACTTGGCAAGCGGTACTGCTGCGGCCCAGGCGATCATGACTACGGATACGAAAAAGAAGGAGGCGGCTGTTTCCTTCGAGATCGGCGGAAAGACTGTGACCATCGGGGGGATGGCAAAGGGTTCGGGGATGATTCATCCCAATATGTGCACTATGCTTTCCTTTATTACAACAGATGCGAAAATTTCAAAAAAGGCGCTTACAGCGGCGTTAAAGAGCGATGTGGAGGACACTTACAACATGATTTCCGTAGACGGAGACACTTCCACAAACGATACGGTGCTTCTTCTGGCCAACGGCATGGCCGGAAACCCGAAGATTAAGCACGGCACGCCGGAGTTTGAACTTTTTAAAGCAGCGCTTCACTGTGTCAATGAAGCACTGGCAAAACAGATGGCCGGGGACGGCGAGGGGGCGACCGCCCTGTTTGAGGCGAAGATCATCGGGGCATCCACGAAGGAGCAGGCCAAGGTTCTGGCGAAATCCATTGTCTGCTCCAATCTGACTAAGGCGGCTATCGCAGGACACGATGCAAACTGGGGAAGAATCCTGTGCGCCATGGGGTATTCCGGAGCGCAGTTTGACCCGGAGAAGGTAGATCTGTACTTCGAGAGCGCTGCGGGCAGGCTGAAAATTATTGAAGACGGAACCGCCACTGACTACAGTGAGGAGAAGGCAACGGAGATTCTCTCGCAGCCGGAGGTTACGGCCATTGCGGACATTAAGGAGGGAAGCTGTGAGGCAGCGGCATGGGGATGCGACCTGACCCACGGCTATATTGATATCAACGCGGACTACAGAAGTTAAGGAGGCTGTTATGAACGAGAATATGCAGAAATATCTGGACAAGGCGCAGGTGCTCATTGAGGCGCTTCCCTATATCCAGCGGTTTAACCGGAAGATCATCGTAGTAAAATACGGCGGAAGCGCCATGGTGGACGAGAGTTTAAAGCGCCGCGTCATTGAGGACGTGACACTGTTAAAGCTCTGTGGATTCAAGCCTATCATCGTACACGGCGGCGGCAAGGAGATCAGCAGATGGGTAGGAAAAGTCGGTATGGAGCCGAAATTTATCAACGGTCTGCGTGTGACGGATGAAGAGACAATGGAGATCGCGGAGATGGTGCTGGGCCGTGTGAACAAGAGTCTGGTACAGCTTGTGGAGAGTCTGGGCGTGCGGGCCATCGGGGTGAGCGGCAAGGACGGCGCTCTTCTGAAAGTGGAAAAGAAGTATTCAGAGGGTCAGGATATTGGCTATGTGGGGGAGATTAAAGAAGTAAACGCAGAGATTCTTACGGATCTTCTTGAGAAGGATTTCCTCCCTGTTGTCTGCCCGGTAGGACTGGATGATAACTTTAATACATATAATATTAATGCGGACGATGCGGCCTGTGCCATTGCGCGTGCCATGAAAGCGGAGAAGCTGGCGTTTCTGACCGACATCGAAGGCGTGTATAAAGATCCGGACGACCCGTCCAGCCTGATCTCCGAGCTGGAGGTGGAAGAGGCAAAGAAACTGATGGAGGATGGATATATCGGCGGAGGAATGCTCCCGAAACTTACGAACTGCATCGACGCCATTGAAAACGGTGTTTCCAGGGTGCATATTCTGGACGGCAGGATACCACACTGTCTCCTCCTTGAGATCTTTACGAACAAAGGAATCGGAACGGCGATACTCAACAGAAAAGAAAGCAGGTATTACGATGGTGAATGAAAAGATAAAGGCAGCGGAAGAAAATCTGATCCATGTGTACAACCGCTTCCCCATTGCACTGGATCACGGCGAGGGGATGTACGTGTATGACACGGAGGGGAAGGAGTATCTGGACTTTGCGGCGGGATTCGCAGTGACCGGTCTGGGATATGACAATAAAGAGTTAAATGAGGCGTTAAAGGCACAGATTGATAAGTTGTACCACATCTCCAACCTCTATTATCACGAGAGCTGCGGTGAGGCGGCGCGGGAACTGAACCGCATCAGCGGCATGGACAGGGTGTTCTTTACCAACAGTGGAAGCGAGGCGAATGAAGGCGCCTTAAAGGCGGCGAGAAGATACGCTTACACAAAGGGAACGGGACGGTATGAATTTATCGCCATGGAGCACTCCTTCCACGGGAGGAGCTTCGGTGCGGTGTCCGTAACCGGACATGACGCTTACCGGGAGCCTTTTGAGCCTGTGGTTCCGGGTGTGAAATTCGCGCGGTTTAATGATCTGGACAGCGTGAAAGAACTGGTGAGCGACAAGACATGTGCCATCATTTTAGAGCCGCTGCAGGGCGAGGGCGGAATCAATCTTGCCACTCAGGAGTTCATGGAGGGAATACGGAAGATCTGTGATGAGAATGATATCCTTATGATCTGCGACGAAGTACAGTGCGGTATGGGAAGAACAGGCAGTATGTTTGCATGGCAGGGATTTGGCGTAAAGCCGGATATTATGACCATGGCAAAAGCCATCGGAAACGGTATTCCGGTAGGAGCTTTTGCGATGACGGAGCGTGTGGCGGAATATTCGTTAAAGCCGGGAGACCACGGGGCCACCTATGGAGGAAATCCGCTTGCGTGCACCGCGGTAAAGACAGTGATCCGGATCTTTGAGCGGGACGATATCGTGGGGCATGTCAATAAAGTGGCGCCCTACCTGACGAAGCGGCTGGATGAGCTGGCAGCGGAGACGGACTGCATCACAGAACGGAAGGGCAAAGGACTGATGCAGGGGCTTGCTCTCTCAAAACCGGCCGGCGAGGTGAATCAGAAGGCTGTGGAAGAGGGACTGCTTGTGATTCAGGCCGAGGGAAATGTGCTTCGGCTCCTTCCGCCCCTGATCGTGGAAGAGAAGCATATTGATGAAATGATTGAGAAACTGAAGAGAGCGCTTGCGTAGCCAGACGGCGTATAAGAAACCGGTCAGAGGACATACTACTATATGCATTCCGCAGAAGCGGAGAACATGGCAGGAGGTATGAACGATGACTGGTTTTTTGATTGCACTTTTATCCGGGGCGCTGATGAGTGTCCAGGGAGTATTTAACACACAGGTGACGAAGACGACCGGAGTATGGGTCAGCAACGGATGGGTACAGCTCAGCGCATTTGCGGTCTGTCTGCTGGTGTGGTTCTTCACAGGAAGGGACAGTGTGGCGTCCATCGCTCAGGTACAGCCGAAATATATGCTTTTGGGCGGCGTGATCGGCGCGGGCATCACCTGGACTGTGATCAAAAGTATCGATGCGCTCGGACCCGCGAAATCTGCCCTGCTGATCGTGATTGCCCAGCTTGCGGTGGCGTATCTGATTCAGCTTTTCGGACTGTTCGGAATGGAGCGGGAGCCTTTTGAGTGGAGAAAATTTCTCGGGCTTGTGATCGCGGTGATCGGTATCGCCATATTCCAGTGGGAATGAGAAGAGTCACATTCCTGTAATAATTTTGTAATAAAATAGTAACTCCGTAACAAAGAATTAATTGTCTATTGTAATTCTGATAAAAATTCGTTACAATATTACTGTCCGGCATAAAGGGGATTTCTTCCGTCCATATACGGAGGGAGAAAATTATGTCTGAAAACAGAAGGAGAAAAAAGTTTGTGGCCGTACTGGCGGCGGTGCTGCTGGCGCAGGCCTGTTTTTTGCTTGCGGGCTGTGAGGCCGGGGAGAAACCGGAAGACGGGCTGGAGGAGCTGGAGGTTTCATCGGGCGGAGAAAACGCGGGAGATTCCGGAGGGAAGGCTGCGGAAAAGTCCGGGGGAGATTCCGGACAGGCGGCGGGAGAGCACGGCGGGGATGTTTCCGAAGAAGGGGACGTTTATGTGTATGTATGCGGTGCAGTGAACGCCCCGGGAGTGTACGAGTTGAAAGAAGGAGCCCGGGTGTTTGAGGCCATACAGCTTGCGGGAGGACTGACGGAAGCTGCGGCGGCTGACGCGGTGAACCAGGCGCGGATCGTAACAGATGGGGAACAGATCCGTGTCCCGACCGTGGAGGAGGCGCAGAACCAGGGAGCAGGGGTTGCAGGAGAAGTAACAGAAGGAACGGAAAACAATAAGATAAATATTAATACAGCCGGGAAAGAAGAACTCATGATGCTGACCGGAATTGGTGAGGCGAAAGCGGAGAGTATTATGGATTACCGGGAGAAGAACGGGAGTTTTACGAGTATCGAAGAACTGATGCAGATTGAGGGAATCAAAGAGGGCGTGTTTAATAAAATAAAAGATGACATAACGATTTGACAGGTCGGCGGATGCTGAGGGCAGGAACTGAGCAGGATGCCGGAACTGTTATAACTTGAAACAGGAGTCGGGAAAGAAAAGTATGAGTAAGAAAATTTTGGTCGTAGATGATGAGAAGCTGATCGTAAAGGGAATCAGGTTCAGCCTGGAGCAGGAAGGCATGGAAGTGGACTGTGCCTACGACGGCGAGGAAGCGCTGGAGTATGCGAAAAACTGTGAGTATGATCTGGTTCTGCTGGATGTGATGCTGCCGAAGATGGACGGATTCCAGGCATGTCAGCAGATCCGGGAGTTCTCGGACATGCCGGTGGTGATGCTGACAGCCAGGAGCGAGGATATGGATAAGATCCTTGGTCTGGAGTACGGAGCGGACGATTATATAACGAAGCCGTTCAATATACTGGAAGTAAAGGCGAGAATCAAGGCCATTATGAGACGTACCTCCAAGAGAAAAGAGCCGGCGGGCAGCCCGGTGCTTATAAAGGGCAATATGAAGATCGACTGTGAGAGCCGGCGGGTGTTCATCGGTGACCGGGAGATCAACCTTACGGCCAAAGAGTTTGATGTTCTCGAGCTTCTGGCGATGAATCCGAATAAAGTGTCCAGCAGGGAGACTCTGTTAAACCTCGTGTGGGGCTATGATTATCCGGGGGATGCGAGAACGGTGGATGTCCATATCCGGCGGCTGAGAGAGAAGATCGAGCTGAATCCAAGCGAACCGAAATATGTACATACAAAGTGGGGAGTGGGTTATTATTTCCAGGGCTAAACGTCAATTCAGACTCAGAGACAGAATCTTTAAAAATATGCGGTTCCGGCTGATACTGATCGTCATGCTGGCAGGTACCCTGCCATGCATGGCGGTGCTTTTCGGAATCGCGAAATTCTATGAATCACAGGCGGTAGCGCTTCGCACCGCGGAAATCCAGAATCAGTGCACAATCCTTTGTGACCAGTTAAATAATTACGGGTATCTGACAGACCCTTCGTCCGAACTGATCAATGCCAGTCTGACCCAGCTTACGAATATATACAGTGGGCGTGTTATGATCATTGACCGGAATCTGGAAGTGGTTGCGGATACATACGGGCTGGATGAAGGTAAGACAGATGTATCGGAGAATGTGGTCCGGTGCATGCGGGGCGAGACGACGAATTATTATGACAGGGACAGCCATTATATTGAGGTGACCTCTCCGATCATGGATGCGGATAGCGAGAAGGTGGACGGAGTGATGCTGGCCAGCGTCTCCACGGACAATATCGAAGTGACGCAGCAGGTTTTCTATACGCACGGAGGGCTGACGGCCGGGATCGTGCTGCTTATCCTGGCTGTGTTCAGTGTGTTTTTTGCAGACCGCATGGTGCGTCCGATTCATAAGATTACCGGAGCCATTGAAAATGTGAGCGAGGGATACAGCGACGATGTGCTTCATGTGGATACATTTACAGAGACCAGGCAGTTGAGCGAAGCATTCAATAAGATGCTCGGCCGTTTAAAGCTTCTGGATGAATCCCGGGAGGAATTTGTCTCAAATGTCTCTCACGAGCTGAAAACTCCCATGACTTCCATGAAAGTTCTGGCGGATTCTCTTCTGGAACAGGAGAACGTACCTGTAGAGATGTATCAGGAGTTTATGGGGGATATCGCGAAGGAGATCGACAGGGAGAACAAGATTATCACGGATCTTCTGTCGCTTGTGAAAATGGACCGGAGCGGCCAGACAATGAATATCCAGTCTGTCAATATCAATGAACTGCTGGAACAGATATTGAAAAGATTGAAACCCATCGCCGAGAAACAGTCCGTGGAGATGGTTCTTGAGACGTTCCGCCCGGTGAATGCAGAGATCGACGAGACGAAATTTACCCTGGCGGTATCAAACCTGGTGGAAAATGCAATCAAATACAACCGGGAGAACGGCTGGGTGCACGTTTCCCTGAACGCAGACCACAAGTATTTCTACGTCAAGGTGGAGGACTCCGGGATCGGTATTCCGGAGGAAGACCAGGAGCATATTTTTGAGAGATTTTACCGTGTGGACAAGTCTCACTCAAGGGAGATCGGCGGAACCGGGCTGGGACTTGCCATTGCCCGGAACGCAGTGATTGTCCACCGGGGATCAATCCGTGTTTACAGCAATAAAGGGGAGGGGACGACCTTCACGGTCCGGATTCCTCTCACCTATGTGACAGGGTAGGAGGTCAGGATGAAAAAGAGAAGAAATATCTTTATTATAGGTCTCTGCCTGTCCACCTGTATGTCGCTTGCCGGGTGCGCAGGCCGGACGGAAGTCGGAAAGGAAGAGCCTTTTATCTATGCTCTGAACGGGGACAGGACGGGACTGGTTAAAATCTCCTATGAGATTCCGGACGGAGAGGTTCAGGAACAGGCTCAGAGCGTTCTGGATGAGCTGAAAGAGCCGTCCGAGGATATCGAGTACACGGCGCCCATTCCGGAGGGGGTAGAGGTGCAGGAGTGCAGCCTGCACGGGAGTATACTGGATGTGGATTTCAGCGGGGAATATACGGAGATAGAGCCTCTGGAGGAAAAGCTGGTGCGGGCGGCTGTTGTTCAGTCCCTGCTTCAGGTGACCGGGATCAACGCGGTTTCGTTTACGGTAGACGAGGAGCCGCTTGTGGACAGCGACGGTCTGATGGTCGGTCTGATGAACGGAGATGATTTTGTGGAGAATACAGGATCCTCTCCGAGCACGTACCAGACAGACACTCTGACGCTTTATTTTGCGGATGAGACCGGCAGCCGCCTTGTGGCGGAGAAACGAGACGTCCGGTACAGCAGCAACGTGCCCAAGGAGAAACTGATTGTGGAAAAGGTGATGCAGGGGCCGGAGTCCGGAGGGGCATACCCCACCGTGAATCCGGATGCAAATCTGTTGAGCGTTACCACAAAAGACGGGATATGTTATGTGAATTTCGACAGTACGTTCCTGACAGGGACTTATGATATCCTTCCGGAACTGACTGTCTACTCGATCGTGAATTCTCTGACAGAGGGAACAGAGGTGCAGAAAGTGCAGTTCACGATCAATGGAGAATCAAATGCCAGATATATGGAGACTGTGGATCTCTCAAAGCCACTGGAGGAGAATCTGGATCTTATTGCAGCCGACGAATAAAGAAGGAAAATGAGAAAACGTCCTCTTTGTACGATATGTGTGCTGTTTCTTATCGCGCAGGCCATCCGGGTCAGCTTCTTCGGAACGGAGGAAATGAAGCCTTCCGCTCTGGAGAGAGCCGTGGGAAAGAAGGCGGAGCTGACTTTGGAAGGAATTGTGTACAGAATCGAAGAAAAGGCAAAGGTGACGGCAGTATTCGTGAAGGATGCTGCCGTGTCAGTTTACAAGCAGAATACCGGGCAGAATACCGGGCAGAATACGGACTCCGGAGACGGGAAAGACGGCCCGGAACAGATCCGGGAGCCGCAAGTCCTGGTCTATGTCAGACCCGAACTGCTGAAACAGACGGAACGGTCAGAAGTTAAAATTGGAAACCGGATCAGAATCCGCGGGGAGGGGCAGTGTTTTGAGTCGGCCCGGAACCCGGGGAATTTCGATCAGAAAGCGTATTACCGGAGACAGGGGATTTATGTCCTGGTGTGGGCGGACAGCCTGCAGATGCTCTCGGATCAGGAGCGGCGGGTGCACCAGTTCCTCTTGGAGCTGCGCTCGGGCTGGAATGAACTGCTCATCCGTCATCTGGGAGAGTATTACGGCGGGACGATGAGCGCGGTTCTGCTGGGCGAAAAGGCAGGGCTGGACCCGGAGATGAAGAAAATGTACCAGAAAAACGGGATCAGCCATCTCCTTGCCATCTCAGGGCTTCATATGTCCTTTATCGGCATGGGAGTCTACGGTCTTCTCAGGCGGTCCGGCTTCGGATTCGTTCCGGCGGGAATATTGGGAGGAGCCGTCCTTCTCTGCTATACTCTGATGATTGGAGCGGGTGTGTCCAGCACCCGGGCGCTGATCATGTTTTTCGTGCGCATCGGAGCGGATATGACGGGGCGGGATTATGACCTCCCCACAAGTCTTGCCCTGGCTGCGGCGTTGCTTGTTTGGATGAATCCGCTTTTCCTTACAGATGCGGGATTTCTCCTCTCTTTTGGGGCGATCCTTGGGATTGCGCTCCTGGGCCCTGTATTTTCTGAAACTTTCGGATGCGATGTCCTGGATGAAAAGATAAGAAAAGCCGGGAAAAGAGAGGATGTCGGAAGACAGCGCCGGAAGCTGCGATACCGGATACAGAGTCTGGCTCTGTGGGGCGCCCGGGGAATGGCGTCAAGCACGGCGGTAAGCGTGCTTCTTCTGGGGCCGTTATTGTATTTTTACTTTGAGGTGCCTCCCTATTCTGTGTTTTTAAATCTTCTTGTCATACCCGTCATGCCTGCGGCGATGGGAGCGGGACTTACCGGATCGTTTCTGGCTCTTTTCTGGGAGAGAGCAGGCGGAGTGGTGCTTATGATCTGCAAAGCCGTGCTCTGGTTTTATGATCTGATCTGTGCCGGAGCGGGGATGCTCCCTGGCAGCAGGCTGGTGACCGGACAGCCGGGAGTCCGGTGGCTTGTGGCCTATTATTTGGGGATCGGGATCTTCTGTCTGGTATATCGTATTTTGTCAGAACAGAGGAAGCGGGGAGCGGAAGATGCGGTCCAGGGATGGGAGGAAAAGGCCCGCCGCCTGCCGGGAATTCTGATCCTTTTCTTTGCTGCAGGCATGGCTGTTTTCTGCCGGATGGGATACCAGAGTGGCAGTGAGATCAGAGCGACAGCGCTGGATGTGGGGCAGGGAGACGGGATTCATATCCGGGGAACGAAAGGAAATTATCTGATAGACGGAGGCAGCAGCGACGTATCGAACCCGGGAACATACCGGATCGAACCTTACCTTCTGGCAAATGCCGTCGATACGCTGGATTACGTCTTTGTGACTCATGGGGATGAAGACCATAGCAGCGGCCTGGAGGAGCTGCTGGAGGGACAGGAGATGGGCGTGAGGATTCGGTGTCTCGTTCTTCCGCCAGAAGAATATCATGATGAAAAGCTGGCTACACTGGCGTCTCTGGCTGTGGAAAAGGGCACCCGGGTTACCGTTATGAAAGCCGGAGAACAGATCAGGGAGGAGAAACTGGCGATTACCTGTCTCGGCCCGGAAAATGAACTGGGACTTGAACCCGGGAACAGCGCTTCTCTTGTGCTGGATGTGTCATTCGGTGCGTTCGATATGCTGCTGACCGGGGACGTGGAAGGCGTGGGAGAGAAAGCGCTGATAGAAAGCGGGCGGCTGCGGGAGTACGATGTACTAAAGGCTGCGCATCACGGATCGAAGAACTCAGGCAGCGAAGCGTTTCTCCAGATAGTCAGACCGCGGATTGCACTGATCTCCGCAGGTGTGGACAACCGCTACGGACATCCCCATAAAGAGACGACAGAGCGGCTGACAGAAGCAGGATGCCGTATATATTCCACACAGGAGCGCGGGGCGGTTACCGTGTGGACGGATGGGGAGAAGATGCGGGTGAGCAGCTATTTAGATCACTAACATTTCCCGTTAGATCACGTCCGGAAGCGGGGCGGGATGTTTTGGAAATCGTATTCTGATGAAGGGACAGGAGTTACATGCTTCGTTCCGGAATCTGGGAAGGATCTAAGAATCCGAAGAGTTGTTTAAAGGCAAAGCGGCGCGCAGGGCAACTCGCTTTCGCTCAGACAATCCCTGCGTGCCGC
>JAHZHF010000065.1 GCA_019420405.1 Clostridiales bacterium | reverse complement strand
AAGGCGCCCCTCGCCATCCTCCATCCCCGCAGAATCTTTGTCGAAATAGGGCTGTCTCCTTCCCCAGAATATGTCTTTCTAAACGTTCCGCCCCGCTTCCGGACGTTTTTGAAGAAAAGTGTTAATGAACTAAATAGCTGTTCGTTGTTACTTACCGTGAGAGCGGCCCATAATGTTCCTCCATATATCCTCCATCTCTGAGATTTTTGTATCCGAGTTTTTTGAAGGCGGATATGGCTGCGGAAGGTTTATCTGTATAGCTTCCGACAATGTACATCTCGCGTTCTTTGTCTGGGAAACGGTTCTGAACCCGTTCCTTCGTAATCTTTCCGACAGGAATATTTACAGCGCCGGCGATGTGGCCGTGGGAAAATTCTTCTTTCGTGCGGCAGTCGATAAGAATCGCGTTTGAAGAGGTGCGTACTTTATTAATTGTTTCGTTTACAGTCGTCTTTTTTTTGAAAAAAAGCATAAGATTCTCCTTTGTTGTAGTATTATAGTAGTATAGCATATTTCGACAATCGAGAGGAGCTTTTAAAGAATTTATGAAAAACTTGAAAATTGATGCGAATGGAACAGAGATAAGAGTGATGGGCGATGTCGTAAATGAAGAAGCCTATATATCTTTAACAGATATTGCTAAGTATAAAAATCCAGATAATGCGTTTATCGTGGTTGCAAACTGGATGCGGAATCATTCTACCATTTCGTTTTTGGGTTTGTGGGAACAGATTCATAATCCCAATTTTAAACCTATCGAATTCGATAGGTTTAAAGCGGAGTCTGGAGATAATGCGTTTACATTAACGCCGCAACAATGGATAAAAGCAACGAATGCGATCGGTATAGTATCAAAATCAGGACGATATGGCGGTACTTATGCTCATACAGATATAGCTTTTGAATTTGCGTCTTGGATTTCGCCAGAATTTAAACTTTATATTATCAAAGACTACCAAAGATTAAAGAAAGATGAATCAAATAGACTGGCGATAGGCTGGGATGCAAAACGAGAACTTTCAAAGATAAATTATAGGATACATACGGACGCAGTAAAAGAATTTTTGATAACACCTAAGTTATCTCCGCAGTAAATGGCTTATACATATGCTTCAGAGGCGGATATTCTCAATATGGCTTTGTTTGGAAAAACAGCGTCGCAATGGAGAAATGAAAAAGGGATAAGCGGGAAGTGCCTAAAATTGAAAGGTTGAAAATATTGAGAGAAAAGGCATACCGGCAGCTTGAAATTTTAAGAAAAAATCAGGATACCATTGAAGCATTGAAGAAAAATCTAATTGAAGATAAAGACAAAAAATAATTGATTTTAGCTGAACTGATGATAAGAAATTTTTAAGATTTACATCGAGGTTTTTTTAACACGAACCCGTTATAGTAGATAACATCAAAGGGAAGCTGCTGGAAAGCAGTTCCGGAGAGCGGGAGGAAGAGATGGGAAATGAGAGCATAAAGGGAAATACACCATCCGGGGGAGCAGAGCCGGAAGCGACGATTCTTGTGGTGGATGATAACCGGGAGATTGTATACTCCATATGTGAGTTGTTGAAATATGAGGGTTACCGGACTGTGGCCGCATATGACGGGATGCAGGCGCTTGACGTGATGGAGAAAGAGCAGGTTGACCTGATCCTTCTGGATGTGATGATGCCCAGACTTAACGGACTGTCAGCGCTTATGAAACTGAGGGAAAGGTCGCGGATCCCGGTGATTATCCTTTCGGCGAAGACGGAGGAGAGTGATAAGGTGTCGGGACTGGTCCTCGGCGCGGACGACTATGTTGAGAAGCCTTATAATGCGGCAGAGCTGATTGCCCGGGTGAAGGCGCACCTGAGGAGATATCGGGCCTGGGGCGGCGAAAAGCCGAAAGAGGCAGAGGACAGAATTGTGAATGGCGGACTGGTGCTGGATAAGAAGCAGAGAGTGGTCATCGTGGAAGGAACTGAGGTGCGGCTGACCGCCACGGAGTATAAAATACTGGAGCTTCTGATGGAGCATCCGGGACAGGTTTTTTCTGCGGAGCAGATCTACGAACGGGTGTGGCAGGAGGAGGCGAGCTACACGGTGGAGAATACGGTGATGGTACATATCCGCCATATCAGGGAGAAAATAGAAATTGACACAAAGAAACCGAGATATGTAAAGGTGGTGTGGGGAATTGGATACAAAATGGAAAAATACAGTTAAGAAGATGCGGGAGTTTGCATTGAAAAATCAGAGGATTATAGGCGGAGCTGTGCCTGCTGCGGCCGGAGTGTATCTCCTGTTTAACCTGATCAGGTACAGAGGGCATCATCCCACAGGGGAAGCTCTTTTCTTCGGCGTTCTGTGCAATTTGTTCCTGGGAATTGGATTGAACCGTCTGCTTGGAGAGTATTTCAAAAAGAAGTATGACGGGTGGCATCCTGAGGACGGGACATATTTTGAAAAGTGGAAGGAGATCAACCGGGTCTGGAGCCGCAGGATTATGGCCGCAGGAATCGTGGCTGTGATTGCGGCATTCTGGTATCTGTTCTATCTGACAGAAGGCGGAGTGTGGATGAGCAGCGGAGTGTATGCGAACTATGCGTCCGGCTATATCATGATTTTCACTGCTCTTATTCAGTATATTATCTGCAGGGGCGCTTTTGACCGCTTCTGGAAGGGAAAGCTTCAGGAAATGATGGAGTCGATGAATCAGATCAACAGAAAGCGGCTGGCGGAAGCGCTGGAGATCGAGAGAAAGAGTCTGGAGAAAGTATCAAGAAGCGATCAGCTCCGGGTGGACCTGATCACAAACGTGTCCCATGACCTGAAAACGCCTCTCACGTCCATGGTAGGCTATATCGAACTGATCAAAAAAGAGGAGTTGAGCGACGTTGTACGGGATTATGTGGATGTCATCTCAGAGCGGGCGGAGAAACTTAAAGAGATGATCAACAGTTTGTTTAATCTGGCAAAGGCAAGCAGTGGAAATGTGGAGCTTCATCCGGAGAAATTCGAGGTGAACCGGCTGATTGAGCAGATTTTCGCGGACATGGACGACCGGATCAAGGAGAGCGGGCTGGAGTTCGTGACAAGTCTCACAGAGGAAAATACGGAACTGGTGTCAGACAACGGCTATTTTTACAGGATCTGTCAGAATCTGATGGAGAATGCCCTGAAATATTCCGCGAAGGGAACAAGGGTGTTCGTGAAGACTTATGTGCGGTATGCAGAGGTGAGCGTGAGGAATACAAAAGGAACGGCAGCGGCGGATCAGGACCGGGGCGGACAGCCGGGGACTGGAGCTGCGAATCCGGCTGCGGCAGGCGCAGCCCGCCTTAAGAATGATCTCCAGAAGACAGAAAGGACACTTTGTCTGGAGATTACGAACACTTCCGGCTATCCCATGGATTTCACGAAGGAAGATATCATCGAGCGGTTTGCCAGGGGCGATCAGGCACGGTCAGGCGACGGAAACGGACTGGGACTTGCGATCGTCAGCACTTATGCGAAAGCACTCGGCGGCGAGTTTGATATTAAGATCGACTGCGATCAGTTCAAGGCATGTCTGTCATTTCCGGTGGAAGATGAGGCACTGGAACAGGGAGAGTAATTTTATAAAAGAGGCTGTCAAAGAGCGGAAGGCAGAGCGCGGTTACTGCGCGCTGCCTTCCCGTTTTGTCCGCATTTTTATGACATAGTACAAGATAAATGCAAGAGCCGTGATTACCCAGGTTACGGGATAGCTGAATATGATGGCTGGGATAGAGGGGGATAACCTCATAACGGCCGCAAGCCATATGATGCGCAGCAGGCAGACTCCGAGCAGGGTGATGACAACCGGGACGAGGACGTCGCCGGTTCCGCGCAGGGAGCCTCCCAGCACCTCGATAAACACATAAACCACATACCACGGAATAATGAGCACCAGCATGTCGCATCCGATCCGGATCACGTTCTCATCTGATGTAAACAGGCGGAAGAGCCCAGTGCGCGCCAGGGTCAGGAAAAGAACGAGGGCGATGGAAACAGCCAGGTCAATGACCAGACATATGAGGGTGCTTTTGCGGACTCTGTCCATCCTTCCTGCACCGTAGTTCTGCCCCACGAATGTAGTGATTGAGATGCCGAAGGCGGTGCTGACCATCCAGAAGATAGCGTCCAGCTTCCCGAATGCCGACCAGGCCGCAGCAGTGTCCGTGCCGAATGTGTTGACTGAGGCCATGATGGCGATATTTGTGATGGCGAAAAGGATGGACTCAAACCCTGTGGGGAGCCCGAGCTTCAACTGGTTTTTCAGTATGGGCCTGTGGAAACGGATCTCTTTGAGCGAAAGTTTTAACAGATTGCCGGAGTGCATCAGCCTTCGTGTGACAAGAACTGAACTTACCGCCTGAGCGATGAAGGTGGCCAGCGCTGCGCCGCTTACACCCATGTGGAAAACGACTACGAACAGCAGATCCAGCACAATATTGACGGCGCAGCATATGATCAGGTAATAAAGCGGCCGCTTTGAGTCTCCGGTAGCGCGCAGGACAGCCGCTCCCATGTTATATATCAGTACGAAGATGATCCCGGAAAAATAGATACGCAGGTAGACCAGTGAGTCCGGGACAATATCTGCGGGTGTATTCATCAGCGCCAGCAGATAAGGGGCGAGTACGATCCCTACGATGGTAAAGAGTACTCCGCCTGCTGCAGAGAGTGCATAGGCTGTGTGCAGTCCCTGATTGGCGGCTTTTTCATTGCAGGCGCCAAAAAACTGGGCGATAAGAACAGAAGCTCCTGATGACAGCCCGGTGAAAAATCCCACGATAAGAGACACGATCTGAGCGGAGGAACCGCCTACGCTGGCAAGCGCTCCCTTCCCTACAAACTGTCCTACAATTACTGAGTCCACAGTGTTATAAAGCTGTTGGAAAAAAGTACCTATCAGGATGGGGAAAAAGAAAAACAGAAGCTGTTTCCAGATTACCCCGTGTATGATTGGATTTTCTTCCTGATGCGACGACATAACTGAATCCCCTTTCGTTTCATTTGTTGTATAAAAAATCAGCAAGAAAAGTATACTCTTTCCGATAGAATGAGACAACAGGTTTTATAACAGATTTTTCTTTTCTTTTGTCCTTCCTTTTTCGTGAGGGGTGTACTATGATAGTATCAGTGGCCGGGCGGCAGCAGATGTAGAAACGTGCGGCATAAACGGCAGAGGACGATGTGCTGTTTTACAGAGTTGGAAAGAAAAGTACAGGAGTATATAGATGAAGAATCTGAGTGGAAAAGATACTGTTTTTGTGGCGAGTATGCTGTTCGGGATGTTTTTTGGTGCGGGAAATCTGATTTTTCCGGCTTCTATGGGGCAGCTTGCGGGGAGTGAGATGTGGAAAGCGGCAGCGGGATTTTTGATTACAGGAGTGGGGCTGCCGCTTCTCGGCGTTGCAGCGCTTGGGATCAGCCGGGAAGCCGGCCTTTTGGAACTGAGCAGCAGGATAGGGAAAAAATACGGTGTGTTTTTCACCTGTATGCTTTATCTGACAATCGGGCCATTTTTTGCAATTCCCAGGTGCGCTACGGTGTCCTTTGAAGTCGGTGCTGCGGGGATACTTCCCGCGGATATGGAGACGAAGGTGGTGCTGGCGGTTTTCTCCTTCTTATTTTTTGCGGCCGTGCTCTTTTTCTCGCTGCGTCCGGGAGAGATTCTGACCTGGATCGGAAAAGTGTTAAACCCATTGTTTTTATGTTTCCTTGGGATACTGGTCGTCCGTGCGCTTTTCTCTCCGATGGGGAGGATCGGACAGACTGTACCGAGCGGTGCATATGCGGAGAACGCTTTTTTTACCGGATTTCTGGAAGGATATAACACGATGGACGCCCTGGCGGGACTGGCATTTGGAATTGTGGTTGTGAATGTGATTCGCGGGCTGGGGGTGGACCGGCCGGAAGCGGTGGCAAAGAATACGGTGAAGGCGGGGATTCTGAGCTCACTTTTGATGGGAATGATCTATATTCTTGTGACAGTGGTGGGCGCCCAGAGTCGGGGGATCTTTCCGGCGGCGGAAAATGGCGGGGAAGCACTGGCTTTGATAGCGGAACATTATTTCGGTACCGCAGGCGCGGTGATTCTGGCTGTGACTGTCACTGTGGCATGTTTAAAAACAGCGGTAGGACTGATTACGAGCTGTTCACAGACGTTTCAGAAAATATTCCCGGGCGGGCCGTCCTACTCTGTGTGGAGTGTGGGGTTCTGTATCCTCTCTTTCCTTGTGGCGAATCTGGGACTGAACGCGATCATTGCATATTCCCTGCCTGTGCTCCGGTTCCTGTATCCGCTGGCGATTACTCTGATCCTGCTGACGCTGTTCGGCAGCCTGTACGGCAATGACCGAAGAGTATATGCATGGGTGACAGGGTGTACCGCAGCAGCGGCTCTGGTTGATTTCCTGAATGCGCTTCCGGGGCGGACGGCAGCTTTGCTGCAGATTGATGCTCTGGCCAGTGCAGCCCAGAGTGTGATTCCATTTGCGGAGGCCGGATTTGGATGGCTTTGTCCGGCAGTTTTAGGGCTGTTGATCGGGCTGGCTGCAACCAAAAATGGAAAACAGTAATATCCAAAAACGGAAAGAAAATATTGACAAATTCAAAAAATGGACATACAATATCCATATAAGGATGAACGAGGAGGGGGAATATGGATATAAAAGATTTGAGAGAGTTAAAAAATGAAAGTGGGATGACAAACGGAGAGATAGCGGAACTATCGGGGATTCCTTTGAGCACAGTAAACAAGATATTCTCCGGAGCGACGAAAAATCCCAGATATGCCACTCTGCTTGCGATTGAGCAGGTGCTTGCGAAGGGGGAGAAGATACCATTTTCCTATGATATGGACAGAGAAGAGCCCATGCTTCTCCGCGAAGAGAGAACACCGTATGCTTATACTGCGCGGAAATATGACGACGGTGACATCCGGATGCTCTCGGAGGGGACCCTGGCTGAGCTGATCAATGGAAAATTGTATATGCTCGCTGCACCCAGCCGGCAGCATCAGTATTTCGTCAGGGAACTTCTGTATAAGATTATGAGCCATATTCGGAGAAACCGCGGCGGGTGTGAGGTGTATCCGTCCCCGTTTGACGTGCGTCTCTTCGGGGACGATTCGACGGTGGTTCAGCCGGATCTTTCTGTGATATGCAATACGGATATTTTGACTGAAGAGGGGTGCCTGGGCGCTCCGGACTGGATTGTGGAGGTTGCCTCAAAGAGCAATTCATCCCATGATTATGTGAGAAAACTGATGCAGTATCAGAAGGCGGGAGTGCGTGAATACTGGATTGTTGATCCGTTTCAGGAACTGGTATCGGTATACAATTTTGAAAATCCGGAGCGGACAGGGCAGTATACCTGGCAGGATATCGTACCCTCCGGAGTGCTGGAAGGGCTGCTGATCTGCTTTGGCAGGATGGAAGAAGAAATAGAGTAACAGCTTTGTGCGTCTGAACTCCGAAGATTGTGAACCCGAAGCTTGACATTTTATTAAAACGGAGATATTGTATTAGTGAAATAATACAAAAGGCGGTGAAAACATGTTCGGAGTGATAGTTGGTATCTTTGTATTTGTTCTGTTTCTGGAGATTATTATGCTGATATCCTGGATTGATATGAAGCGGAAACGGAAGGCTTTCATACGTGGAAAATTCGGCAGGACACCGAAAACAAAGGAGTGGGACGAGAATATCCGCGGATTCTATGACGTGGTGTCAGACGGAAGCGGCGTGGATGATGTGACGTGGAACGATCTGTCGATGAACGATGTGTTTCGCCGGATCAGCCAGTGCGATACTTCTGTAGGTGAGGAGGTGCTGTACTGGAAACTGCGAAGGAATCATATGAGCCAGGAGGAACGGCAGCTTTTTGAACGCCGGGTTCGTATGTTCATGAACAACCAAAAGGAGCGGGAGGAGATAGAAGAGCTTTTGTGTGATATAGGAAAGAGCCCTTCATCCTACTACATTCCTTCCTATCTGGACAGCATGGATATCTATCTGCTCAAACATGTATGGGTCTACCGGGCGCTCCAGATCCTTCTTGTGATGTCGGCTGTGATACTGCTTATCTTTCAGACTGACGCGGCGGCAATGCCGCTGGCAGCAACCGCAGTGGTCAACCTGGTGATATATACGACAGTCAAAATGAGGAATGAAACGGGACTCTATATGGTGGGAGCGGCGGCTGGCCTCATTAAGAACGGAAAAAAGCTGGCAAAGAGAAAGGAGATCCAGGTCTTTTTCCCGGAACTTGAGAAAGCGGTTTCAAAACTGGGCGGGGTGACAAGGGCTGCATGGATCCTCCAGTTTCAGCAGGCGGGAAGAGAGTCCGGCGAGCTGTTGAGCACCCTGGCCGATTACATTGGCGGAATTACTCTGTGGCAGGTGACGACTTACAATAAAGTGATGCGCAGGCTGGAAGCGAAGGAAAAGGAGTATTTTGAAGTATACCGATGTATCGGGGAAATGGACGCGGCGGTCAGCACAGCGTCCCTGAGGAAAAACCTGCCATGGTACTGCCTCCCGGAGTATACCGGTGAGAAAAAGGTGGAGATGGAAGAGCTTTACCATCCTCTGATCGAAGACCCGGTTGCAAACAGCGTGACGATCACGAAGAACTGTCTGATTACCGGATCTAACGCGTCGGGAAAATCTACATTTATCAAAGCCGTGGCTGTAAACGCTATACTGGCACAGTCTATCAATACCTGCGCGGCCAGAGCGTTTATTCTGCCGGAGTGCAGTGTGATTACATCAATGGCGGTGAAAGACGACCTGATGGCAGGAGAGAGTTATTTCATCCGTGAGATCAAATATCTGAGGAGGATTCTGGACAGTCTGAATGAAGATAAGATGACGCTGTGCGCGATTGATGAGATCCTGAGAGGGACAAATACCGGGGAGCGGATACGGGCTTCGAGGGCTATTCTGGAGTATCTGAGCGATAAGAACTGTATCGCGCTGGTGGCTACACATGACAAGGAACTGACAGAGCTATTAGGAGATAGTTATGCTAATTATCATTTCAGCGAGGAAATCGGTGAGCATGACATTGTATTCAACTACAGGATTATCGAGGGTCCGGCTTCTTCGCAGAACGCGGTGAAGCTGTTGGAATTTGCAGGTTTTCCGAAGGAGATCATAAGGGCATCTTGCCGCTGAAAGGAGTATGGAACGGAAATGCGAACAGAGATTATAGAGAAGATGAGAGAGACGTCAGAGTATATATTCGCGCATCCGGAACTGTCGCTTGAGGAGCGCGGGTCTTCCCACAGGCTGGCAGAGTTTTTGGAAGCGGAAGGGTTTCGCATAAGCTGGGGAACTGCGGGATTTGACACGGCGTTTACGGCAGAGTGGGGCAGCGGAAAACCAGTGATCGGATTTCTGGCTGAGTACGATGCACTTCCGGGACTGGCGCAGGAGTGCACGCCCGTGCAGCAGGGAAACGGCGGACCAGGACACGGATGCGGGCACAATCTTCTCGGAACAGCGTGTGCCGGAGCAGCCTGCGCCCTGAAAGAACGGATGGAAAAAGAAGAGATTGCAGGAACTGTGAGAGTTTACGGATGTCCGGCGGAAGAGATCGTGGTTGGGAAAATACGGATGAATGAACAGGGGGTTTTTGATGATCTTTCTGCGGCTGTGACCTGGCATCCTTTTGACCGGAACCGTGTGAGTTATGATATCTGGCAGGCGCAGGATATTAAAAACTATAAGTTTTACGGGACGGCGGCCCACGCGTCGAAGCACCCTGAGATGGGGCGCAGCGCTCTGGATGCTGCGGAGCTCATGAATGTGGGCGTAAACTATCTGCGGGAACACGTGGCGGACGATGTGAGAATGCACTATACCTATACGAATACGGACGGGCCTGCGAATATAGTCCCTCCGTTTGCATCGACGAATTATTTTATCCGGTCCAATCTGTGGGAACGGACGGAGGACGCTTCGGAGCGGGTGGATAACTGTGCAAGGGGAGCCGCCATGATGACCGGAACCCGGGTGGAGATTGAGCGGGTGACATGCAATAAGGAAATGAAGGTAAACCGCACACTTGCCGGAGTCTTTTATGAAGAGATGGAGAAGATCCCGACGCCTTCCTATACGGAAGCGGAAATAAAGTTTGCGGCGGAGATCAGCCAAAATGCCGGGCTGGATAACGCCGGCAGGTATTTCGAAGGACTGGAACCTCTGGAGGACAAGCCAGTCCCCCTGGCAATCGGCACAGATGTTTCAGATGTGAGCCATACTGTACCGACTGTCATGCTGAGTGCAGCCTGTATGTGTAAAGGAACGCCGCTCCACCACTGGGCCGCGACAGCCCAGGCAGGGATGAGTATAGGGCAGAAAGGTATGGTCTATGCAGCCCGGTGCATGGCAGCAGGGGCATACCGGCTGATGACAGAACCGGATATTCTTGAGCGGGCGTGGCGCGAGATGTAAGGGCCCTGTAACGGGCTGGCAGAGGCCGAGACGAATATATGCAAGTTAAGCCCGGATAAAAACATATTCGTCAGCCCGTGAGAGGTCTTCCCGGAACTGATAACCCAGCGCATGGAATTCGCGAATCTCACCGGTAGTTCTGATCTGTTTTTCTGCCATCCAGCGAACCATTTCACCCCGGGCGATCTTGGCCTGGGTGCCTTTCACTTTTATCTTTCCTTCTGTAAGTTCTCCGAAAATGCAGGTGACACAGCATATGTGTTGTGAGTTGTCAGAACCTGTAAAAGGATCAAGGTATGGAAGGACAGCTTTGCTGTATTCTCCTGAGGCGAGATTGACCAGCCCGGTCATGCCTTCACTTATCAGTTCTTCATACAGAGAACTGCTCCAGTAATCATACAGATCTTTCCCATAAGAGGTTTTAAGTTTTGCCTGCATTTCCAGACGGTATGGAATGACGCTGTCTGTGGGTCGAAGGATTCCATAGAAGCCGGAAAGGATACGCAGGTGTTCGGAAACGTAATTCCACTGGGCGTCTGTGAATACAGATGGAGCGATGTGCTGATACTGGATGCCCTCATAGGCGAGCAGTGCGGGGGAAAGGGCACGCTCCGGTGAGAACTGTGAGAGACGTTCAAAGTTCTGCTCTGCCAGTTTGTCACTGCATTTCCAGAGCGATTTCAGATCAGACAGTTCCATGCTTTTCAGCGTGCTGTGAAGGTCAAGCGCACGGTCCAGGAAGACCGGTGAAGTCAGGGGGCAGGGATAATCCTCAGTGAGGTTCATTTTTTTGGCGGGGGAAATGATGATTTTCAGCATAGTGTTATCCTTTCTTATATTCGGTTGGGCTCATTCCGGTGACTTTTTTGAAAGTACGGTAAAAATGGCTGTAGCTGTCGTAACCGATTTCTTTGTTGATATTTGTGACAGGAACGGCGCTTTTCAGAAGCAGCTTCGCCCGGTCAATACGCTTTGTTATAATATATCTGTTTAAAGTTGTCCCGGTATAATGCTTGAACACGCGGTTCAGATAGTATGTACTGAAGCTGGCATATGCTGCCAGAGTTTCAAGGGAAAGATCTTCGGAAATATGTTCGTCAATATATCCGATCAGCTTTGTTACAACCTGCATGTTCCGTGAGTCTTCCGGTTTTATTTCCCGACCATCATAAAAAATATCGTAAATGTGGGCGAAGATTTCCAGAATGATGGATTTCTCCATAATATCCCTGCCGTTTCTCAGATTCAGATTCTCATGGCGGGCGTAGATCTGAATAAAAGTATTGATTTGAGAAGGCATCAGAGATTTTGAAACTGCAGGATTCATACAGCCGGAAAATACGGAAAACAGATTCGCGCTCTCTGAACACGCAAAAAGCAGGAGACTGGAATCAAAGGAAATACAGTATCTTACATAAGGCTTTTGAGTCGTGATATGAACCTGATGCGGTGAAAACATGTTGATCAGGACAAGACAGCCGTGTGTCAAAGGACAGGTTTTCCCATTAACTGTAATTTCCCCGATGTTTGCGTTCTCTTCATCGGAAAGGTAAAACTGAACCTCATAGAAATCATGAAAATGAAGCGGTTGAGAAAATTCATGCAAAGCATCGCGTTTTGTAATCGAATAATGTCCGCCATATATGCTGGATTGAGATAGAAAAAGCGCATGATCCATGAGGTGCGGTGCTCCCTTCGTTTTTCGGTCAGTATCTGCCTATAAGAAATCTTAGTATA
Source organism: Clostridiales bacterium (assembly GCA_019420405.1). Lineage (GTDB taxonomy): Bacteria > Bacillota > Clostridia > Lachnospirales > Lachnospiraceae > Mediterraneibacter. Next base: position 269 of record JAHZHF010000065.1, on the reverse strand, counting down.
AATGGGGGGAGATTTCAATTGCAAAGTGAGAAATGCAGCTATTTAGTGCACTAACATTTTCTGTTAAATACGTCCGGAAGCGGGGCGGGACGTTTTGAAAATCGTATTCTGATGAAGGGAACAGGCGTTACATGCTTCGTTCCGGAATCTGGGAAGAATCTAAGAAGCCGAAGAGTTGTTTAATGGCAAAGCGGCGAGCAGGGCAACTCGCTTACACTCAAACAATCCCTGCGCACCGCTTAACAACACCTCTTCGCCTTCTAAGATCT
>JAHZHF010000064.1:7941-12634 GCA_019420405.1 Clostridiales bacterium | reverse complement strand
GACTTCTTTAGTTTCTCTATTTCCTGGAGCGGAACCTGGAAATATCCTCCACTCCTGCAGAATACGTCTTCAAAATACTCTCTGATTTCGGAAGTTTCTAACCAGGGAGTTAGTGAACTTTATAGCTGCTCTCCTCAATACATCACTGGGATGGAACAAACCGGATCGACTCCGACTCACTGTTATAGTTCTCCAGGTGAAGTGTTCCCGCCGTATCCGGATACAGTTCTGTCAGTTTGGCAAGGATCACTTCCGCCTGTTCCAGTTTATCCTCATAGTTTCCGCTTCCCAGAAGCACCTCTACAACGCCGAAATAAAGCTGGATATCCCCGTCCGCACATGTGATCCGGTCAGGGGTAAGGTTGTATTTCTTCAAATTTCTGGACACATCCACAATCTTTTCGAAGATGCTGTCATCCTCCACGGGAAGTGTTTCTCCGAGCACCACCTTCGAAGCATCAAAACTGAGGCCCTCTATATAGGGGACGCCCTCGATCAGCTTCTTGCTTCGCAGCACCGCTGTTCCCGTGCGGTCGAAATACAGATAGTAATCATTATAGTTTACATAGCCTGCCATCTCTTTCTCCGTCACTGTAACATGTACAGTCCACGGATTTTTCAGAGAGACTTTCATACTGTCCACCCCGGACGGAAGATCCGGTTCGGTCAGATTATATTTTGCGAGGATATAAAGTGTGTTAACCGAAAATCTGTCCTGCTGAATCCATGTTGTGATTGTATTTTCTCCGTAATAGGAGTTGCCTTCCACCTCAAAGGATCTGGTGCGGAACAAAAGCAGCACAATGGCAGCCAGGATAATCAGAGTTAAAAAGACGGCTCCGATCAGACGCCACACTCTTTTCTTCCTTCGTTTTTTCTTCTTCAAACAAATGCCTCCTTTAATGTTACTATTCACAGTCTTATTTCGGACTTGACAGCAGAAACTTTTGTGCAAGCACAACACGTCTGCTGCCAAGTATGAAACGGCTGTGAATAGTAACCTTATTGTAGCAAACTTGATACACTGAGTACAAGTCCCATTTCCATAAGGAGAAACATGATCGATGTTCCTCCGTAACTGATAAACGGCAGGGTAATTCCGGTGTTGGGGATGGAGTTGGTGACCACGGCGATATTTAAGATCACCTGGATCATCATATGGGCCATGGCGCCGGAAGCGATCAGGGCGCCCAGAAGGTCCGGAGCCTTTGTTGCAGTCACGAAAAAACGCCAGATCAGCACAAGAAATAAAAGGATAATGATCCCCGCGCCGACAAGCCCCAGCTCCTCGCAGATGATCGAGAAAATCATATCATTCTGCGCCTCCGGCAGAAATCCCAGCTTCTGTACGCTGCTGCCCAGTCCCCGCCCGAAGAGGCCGCCGCTTCCGATGGCGTAAAGCCCCTGCAGCGTCTGGTATCCCTTTTCATACTTCTCCGGGTTCCGCCAGATTGCAATCCGCTCAAGCCGGTAGCTCTCCATAGCCAGAAATACAGCCATAAAAGCCACGCCGATGCTCCCCATCCAGATAAACTGGGAATACTTCGGACTTGCCACAAAGATAAGCACCACGGCAATCCCCAGGATGATAATAGCCGTGCTCAGATTGCTGGCCCCCACAAGGCCGGCTACCGGAAGTACGGGCAGCATGACAAGCACCAGGGTCCGGAATTTCCCCATCTCTTTCGCATGTCTCGACACGAACCATGCGAGAAACAGAATGAGCGCCACCTTCGCAAACTCCGACGGCTGAAATGAAACCGGGCCCAAAGACAGCCATCTTTTGGACCCGTTATATTCATCTCCGAAGAGCATGACCGCCACAGAAAGCCCGATCGCAGCCAGATAGCCCGGCACAGCCAGGGGCACCCATCTGTGATAGTCAACACGTGCGATAAACACCATTCCGCACAAACCGAGCAGTGCTGCGAATCCCTGTTTTTTCAGGTAATACAGCGGATCATTGAATTTCACCCGGCCATTATAGGCGCTTGTGCTGTACAAAAGCACAAGGCCGATTACCACAAGGAGAATGATCACCGCCAGCATTGTCTCGTCATACCGTCTCTTCTTCCCGGAACGCTTCAATAAACTCCACTCCCTACAGTTGATTTACCAGCTCTTTGAATTTATCTCCGCGTTCTTCATAGTTTTTAAACATTCCCCAGCTCGCGCACGCAGGCGACAAAAGCACTGCGTCCCCGGGCTGTGCGTATTCCACGCATTTCTCAAAAGCTTCCTCAAAAGTCTCCGTCATCACGATATCATGGAAGCCGTTTTTCCTGGCACACTCAGCAATCTTTTCCTTTGTTGCGCCCAGAAGCACCAGTTTCTTTACCTTGCCGTCAAACGCCTGTATCCACTCGTCGTAAGCGGAATCCTTGTCATATCCTCCGCCGATGAGTACGGTGGGGCGATTCATGGCCTGAATTCCCCGGATTGCAGCGTCCGGATTCGTTCCCTTTGAATCATTATAATAGGCAACGCCGTTTTTCTCAGCTACGAACTCAATCCTGTGCTCCACTCCCTTAAATTCTCTTAAGGTCTTCCGTATGATATCCATGGGCACGCCGTATGCGCAGGCCATCGCGGTGGCCGCCATTACATTTTCATAATTGTGGGTTCCGAGGATCTGCAGTTCATCTGTCCTGCACACCGGAGTTCTTTCTCCGATACTGCTGACGATCGCGCCGTCTTCCAGATAGACTCCTCTTTCCAGTTTATGACGGCTGCTGAAATATAGAACCCGGGCGTCTAAACTCTCTCCGAATTTCCGGAGCACCTCATCCTCATAATTGAGCACACAGGTCTCCTCCTTCGTCTGTCCGGCGGTAATCCGCTCCTTTGCCTCGATATAAGCCTCCATCGTGTGATGGCGGTTCAAATGGTCAGGTGTAATATTCAATATGGCAGAAACTTTCGGACAGAACGTATGTACCGTCTCAAGCTGAAAACTGCTCAGTTCCGCCACGATCACAGAATCCTCCCGCGTCTGCAGGGCGATATCCGTATACGGGTTTCCGATATTTCCGACAACAAAGACACTGTCCCTGGCGTTTTTCATGATTTCTCCTAAGAGGGTCGTGGTTGTCGTCTTCCCGTTTGTTCCCGTAATCGCCAGGACATCCCCTTTTCCGCAGACATAGGCCAGTTCAATCTCGCCCCATACCGGGATTCCATTTTCTTTCATCTTCTCCACTACGGGCAGGTCTGTAGGCACACCGGGGCTCATAACCGTCAGATCAATCTGCCCCAGCATCTCCTCCGGGAAATCCCCGAGGACAATACGAAGAGCTGCATCCGGAGCGCCCTCTTTCAAAGAGCACAGAATCTCCCCCCGGATCTTCTCCTCATCCAGTTTTCCGTTTCCATCGTAGAGCACGACCCGGGCCCCTTTTAAAAGAAGCAGGCGGCACGCCGCCTCCCCGCTGATACCGGAGCCGAATACGAGCACATTTTTCCCCTGTAAATTTGTAATATCCATTGTACTATACCCCCATTAACGCAATCAGGCACAGAAGCGCCGTAATGATTGAAAATACGGCCACCACTCTAGTCTCTGACCATCCGCACAGCTCAAAATGATGGTGGATCGGAGCCATTTTAAAGATCCTTTTTCCGCCCGTCTTCTTAAAATAAGTAACCTGAATCATAACAGACGCCACTTCCACCAGGTAAATAAAGCCGACAATGATGATAAACAGCGGCATCTGCAGCATATACGCCGTTCCTGCCACAAATCCGCCGAGAGCCAGGGAACCCGTATCTCCCATAAATACACTCGCCGGATATACATTAAAGAGCAAAAATCCGAGAAGCGCCCCGACCACCGCACATGTGATCGGCTCCACGCCGCTCTCTGTTCCCACTGCAACCACAGTAAAGAAAGTCGCCACCAGAACCGTAACACTTGAAGCCAGACCGTCCAGTCCGTCCGTAAAGTTCGTTCCGTTGACCGTTCCGATCACGGCGAAAAACAGCACCGGAACTGCCACCCAGCCGAGATCCAGATAATATCCTCCGGAAAACGGCACAAGCATAGTGAGCGGAACGTCAGCCACGCGCACAAGATAGAACGCGAAAACCGCTGTGACAATGATCTGCAGAGCCATCTTCTGCATAGGCATCAGTCCGTCCGAACGCTTGAGCACTACCTTTAAATAATCATCCAGAAATCCGATCAGCCCGAACGCTACGGTAAGAAACAGGATCGGGATAATCTTCGGATAATCTTTCACATAAAACAGAGAAGTTATAATCACTGAAATCAGGATCATAATTCCGCCCATGGTGGGCGTCCCCGCTTTTTTCAAATGGGACTGTACTCCCTCCACACGCTCCGTCTGTTTCATCTTAAGTTTCCGCAAAAAAGGAATGATTACCGGCCCCAGTACAAGGCTTATGGCAAACGATACCAGAACGGGTATCACTACATGACTACTCATAAATCCACCTCTTCATCTCTTTTGTTTCCCGGAGAAGCCCCGCCTCCCCTGGACACGCTCCGGCCCGGCGCCGCCGGACCTGCTCAGAACATCTTAATCAGTATAAACCATCACTCAGTTTTTTTCAATCCCGAGATAGGGAAGCACATTGTCATAGATCTCCCGCAAAACAGGCGCGGCAATGGTTCCCCCGTAGTACACGCCCTGGGGATCGTGGATGATCACCATTCCCAGGATCTGCGGATCAT
>JAHZHF010000064.1:0-7931 GCA_019420405.1 Clostridiales bacterium | reverse complement strand
ATCTGTTGGCGCTTCTTGGCAGAGTCTGAGAGGTAGCCGTTTTCCCGCCGATGGAATACCCTTCCAGATATCCGTTCTTCCCGGAACCTTCCGCCACCACGCTCTCAAGAAGCATCCGCATCGTCTCGGAAGTCTTCTCCGAGACGATCCCGCTCTCCGTCTCATATTCCAGCTCTTCCAGAACTTTCCCGTCTTCATCAAGCACTGCCTTCGCCACATGGGGAGTGACTCTCACACCGCCGTTTATGATGGAGCTGACCGTCACTGCCATCTGAATGGGCGTGACCTGGAAAGACTGGCCGAAGGTCATGGTGGCAAGCTCCACCAGGCCGATATCCTCCTTTTTATGCATGATAGTTCCCGCCTCGCCGGGGAGGTCAATATTCGTCAGTTTCAGCAGCCCGAACTGTTCAAAATAGTCGTAGAACTTCTCCGCCCCGAGCTTTAAACCGATATCCATAAACACAGGGTTGCAGGAGTTCTGAATTCCCTGCACAAACGTTTCCTGACCGTGTCCTCCCACTTTGTGACACCGGATTCTCCGGTCCTCCACCACCCGGTATCCCGGACAGTAGAAGGTATCTTCCAGGGAGACAACGCCCTCCTCCAGGCAGGCTGAGGAAGTAATGATCTTGAAAATTGATCCCGGCTCATACGTGTCATTGATACACCGGTTTCTCCACATCTGGTTCAGTGCATCCTGCAGTTCCTCATCGGACAGGCTGTCCGCATCTGTCCCGTCATTTAACTCATAAGGCTCATTGAGATTGAACTCCGGGACATTTACCATTGCATAAATCTCCCCGTTCTGAGGGTTCATCAGGAGAATGGAGACAGCCTCCGCCTGCTTTTCCTCCATCACATTCGCCGCGGCCTGCTCACAGTATGCCTGGATATTATAATCCAGCGTCACCTGGATGGTATCGCCGGCCACAGGCTCGATCCGGTCCTCGGCCACGCCCTCCAGTTCCACTCCGCGGGCATCCGTCACAGTCAGGATAGTGCCGTTGGTGCCTTTTAAATATTCCTCATACTTCACCTCAAGGCCGATAATCCCCTGATTGTCGCCTCCGGTAAATCCCAGCACCCGGGAAGCGAGCTCGTCAAATGGATAGTATCTCTTATAGTCCTCATCTACCTTAACCCCCGCCAGGTCAAGCTCCCGGATTCTGTCCCCGGTCTCCTTGTCCACGTTGGTGCGGATCTTTTCCATGGAGGAGACCTTCTCAACCTTACTCCTCACTTCATCTTCTTCCATCTCCAGTTCCCGGCAGAGCGCCTCGGTCACCGCCTCTTCGTCCTCAATCTGGCTGTGAATCACAGATATCGTACACACGGTCCGGTTTGTGGCCAGCACAACACCGTTCCTGTCCACGATCTCTCCCCGGGCTGCCTTAATCTCCCGCTCCCGCTCGTGCAGATCCTGGGCCAGCTCCTGATAATACTCCGCATCAAATATCATCAGGTACACCAGTCTCCCGATCAGAGCCAGCAGAATCAGAACCGCACACAGGAATACAATGAGTATTTTCTTTTTGTTGTATGTCTTATTCTTCATATTATAATAACCCTGCAAAAGATGTTGTTACAGCTTATTACATCTTTTGCAGGGTTATTCATCCTTTTATGTATAACACTTACTCCACTGTATTCCCGGTTGCCCAGTCGTCCAAATCCGGGTCATAATTCTCGTCAATATATGAGCCGTCCGGATTGTCATAAGTCTCTTCGTAGTTAGCATCGTAGTTCGTGTACTCCGTATCCCCAAAGCTCTGTCCCTCTGTCTGAGTGGACTCCCCACTCTCCGCGATCGTAGTGATTCCCAGATACGGGAATGCCTCCGCCATGATCTTCTGGCTTAAGCCGAGTACAAGGGAGCTGTCCTCTCCGCCCTGATAAGGCTCATCAATCACAACATAAATCATGATTTCCGGGTTATCCTGGGGCGCATATCCGATAAATGAAAGAATATAATTCCCGTTATTTCGGGGCAGCTTCTCTGCAGTTCCGGTCTTTCCTCCGATATCATATCCCTCAACCTGCGCTCTCTCGCCGGTTCCATAGTCAAGCACTGCCTTCATATACTGCTTCACCATGTCGGATGTCTCAGTGGATACCGTCTTTCTCAAAAGAACAGGATCTCTTGTCTCGATCACATTTCCGTTCTCATCCTGAATCTGTTTCACCACATGGGGTTCGTAATAATATCCGCCGTTAATCAGAGAGCAGAACGCTGCCGCCATCTGCGTCATTGTAACATTAAAGTTCTGTCCGAAGGAATTTGTCGCCAGATCCAGCTCCGTCATATTCTCCGCCTGATAAAGAAGACCGGATGTATACGCTTCTCCCGGAAGGTCAATCCCCGTATACTCCCCAAACCCAAAGATATGCTGGTATCTCACAAAATCTTCTGCTCCGATGGCGTTCGCGATATCCATCAGCGCCACATTACAGGAATTCGCAATTGCATCCTGAATTGTTTCCGTCCCATGCCCTTCTTCGTAATGACACGCCACATCGATTCCAAGGACATTTTTCGATCCGCCGCAGTAATAAGTTTCATTTCCTGTCAGAGCACCTGTTTCAAGCCCTGCCGCCACAGTAAATGGCTTTGCGGTAGATCCCGGTTCGAAAGCGTCGCTGACACAGAAGTTGCGCCAGAGATCATTCAAGGCTGCCACTTCTTTCTCATCATCCGTCATCTCATTCCAGACCTGCTCCTCGTACAGCCCGGACACTTCCTGTATCTTGGCTTCCCACATGGCGTCCGTATAAACCTGAGAGGTATCTCTTGGATTATTCAGGTCAAAATTCGGGTAGGAAGCCTCCGCCAGGATCTCGCCCGTATTCGGGTTCATAATGATCACAGCCGTATTCTTGCTTCCGAGATGTTCTCCGTCTCCCTGATTCTGATTAAATTCCAGAATGGCCCGCTCCACGATATTCTGGAGGGTCACATCGATGGTGGATACAACCGTATTCCCGTTCTTCGCAGGTTTTACCGTCCGCTCAATTGAGGAATCGGAATCAAAGTATCCGTACTCTCTCCCGTCCGTCCCGTTCAGCACATCGTTATACGCGCTCTCAATCCCGATCGCGCCCACATTTCCGTCATTGCTGAAACCGATCACATCACTGGCCATGCTGCCGTAAGGATATGTCCTCGTGTAGTCCTCCTCCAGCCATATGCCCATGACATTGGGATAATTTTCATCATCCTCGTCAATGTCATTAAATTTCTGAGCCGTCTCATAATCAATGCCCTGCGCCAGAATCTCATACTGGCTGTCCGGATCTTCCTCAATCAAGTCATCCACCACACTGCCTTCAATGCCGAAGCACTCTTTGAGCACTTCCTTGGTCGGCTCAATATATTCATCTTTGTCCGTCATTACTTTCACGTCCAGGATCACGTTATACACACGCTCGCTGGTCGCGATCTTCGTACCGTTTCGGTCAACGATATCTCCGCGTTTGAACGCAATCGTTCGGCTGTTATAGTTCTGCTGGTCCAGCACAGTTTTCGTGTACTGGCTTCCTTTCGTCGCGTTGATGATCGTGATTCTTCCTATAAGAATAACAAAAGCCAGTATCACTGCCATAAATAGCATTACCAGCTTCCGTTGCATCCTGACCGGGAATTTTCTCGTCAAAAATTCAAATCTGTTCTTTCTTCTCTTTCTTGATGCCATATTTTAATTTCCTTAATTCGATACGTCGCTCGATTTCGCAAGCACTCCGCTCTCGGGAATGTCATTGTACTGCTTCACGTACTCCCCGGACGGGCTGTCGTACTCAACCACTGTCCCCTGTGACTCATACAACATTCCCATTTCATTCATCGCGCGCTCCCGCACAGTCTCAAGATTCACAGAATCCGCCGCCGCGTTGTAGGCTGTATTGTTCGCCTCTGTCAGTTCTGCAAGCTCTTCCTGCAGTGAAGTCACGTTCTCTGAACGGCTTACCACCTCAGACTGGAGGCTGAGATAAAGAATGCACACCAATACCGCACATACCGCTGCCACCGCAAGAAATACTGCGTAGGCCGGGCTGATACTCATGGCGCGATTTCTGTTTCTCGCCACCTGACGGCTTGTCCGCTTAACTTTTGCCGGACGGCGTCTCTCCGGTTCTCTTGCAGGAAATGCCTCCGCCTGGCGCACTGCGTTCCCGTACACATAGAACTGCCCGTAGTCTCTTCCCCTGTTAAGACCCGCTGTCCTTCTATTGTATGTTCTGTACCCTGCTGCCATTGCGAATGCTCCTTTCCCTGGTTGTTTTCCCGCCGGGCTCTCCCCTTCCCGGCCGGAAATATATTTCTGATACTCCCTGATGTTTAAGCCCGCTCAAAAATCCTCAGTTTCGCACTCTTTGAACGGCTGTTTTCTTCCATCTCCTCCTCAGAAGGAAGGATGGGCTTCCTTGTAACCACTTTCCCTTTTGATACTTTCCCACAGACACATACGGGAAAATGGCTCGGACAGGTGCACGGATTCTCGTTTTTCCGAAATGCACTCTTCACGATCCTGTCCTCCAGCGAATGAAATGTGATGATACAGATCCGTCCCCCTGGATTTAAGATGTCAATCATCTCGTCCAGCGAATCTCTCAGCACGTCGAGCTCATGGTTCAATTCGATCCGGACCGCCTGGAACGTCCGCTTCGACGGATGGCCTGACGTCTTCTGGATCTTCATCGGTATGGCGCGGCGTATAATCTCATTCAACTGTCCTGTTGTCTCGATGGGTGCCTTCTCGCGTTCCAGGACAATATGCTTCGCGATGTTCTTCGCGAATCTGTCTTCCCCATAGTCACGGATCACGCGGTAAAGCTCCGCCTCGCTGTAGCTGTTGACAATGTCTCTGGCCGTCATCTTCTGCCGCTGGTCCATCCTCATGTCCAGAGGTGCGTCCGCCCGGTACGAAAATCCTCTCTCAGCCGTGTCAAGCTGATAGGAAGATACGCCCAGGTCAATGACGATTCCATCTACCTTATCAACGCCGATATTCTGGAGCTGCGGCTTCATATCACGGTAATTGCTCCTTATTATCGTGACCTTCTCCCCGAAGCCTTCCAGGCGTTTCCCCGCCGCCTCGATGGCCGCGGCATCCTGGTCTATGCCTATAAATCTCCCCTTGTCTCCCAGACGGGTGCACACTTCAAAGGCATGTCCGCCTCCGCCCAGAGTGCCGTCCACATAAATGCCGTCCGGTCTGACGTTAAGCCCGTCCACTGTCTCGTGCAGCAGAACGGAAGTGTGTTTAAATGCCATAGTCTCCTCCTTAGATCCTGATTCCGATCGCTTCCATACGCTCTGCAATCGCATCCAGATCCTCTTCGCTCACCTGGCTGCGCTCTTCCCAGAGATCCTTGTCCCAGATCTCAACGCGGTCCTGAACTCCCACCAGGACTACGTCTTTCTCAAGATGCGCTGCTTTACGGAGTGACGGCGGGACAAGAACTCTCCCCTGCTTGTCGAAGCTGCCCTCCGAAGCGCTTCCGAAGAAGTAACGCTTGAAGATTCTGGCATCCTTGTTCATACGTGGTAAGGTTTCAAGTTCGGCAACGAATTTGTTCCATTCTTCCTGAGAGTAAACAAAGAGGCATCCTTCCAGCCCGTTACAAATAACAAAGCTGTCACCAAGGTCATCCCGAAGCTTCGCCGGAATGATGAGTCTTCCCTTTTCATCAATGCTATGGTTAAACTCTCCAAGTAACATCTGGAATCCTTTCTCTTAATGTGAGCCTCCACATCGCTCCCCACTTTACCCCACTGTCCACCACTTCTTACCACTTGACACCATTCTAAACCACCAGACTCCCTTTTTCAACCCCTTTTTTGATTTTTTTGTGAGGTTCAGCTATTTAGTGCACTAACATTTTCCGTTGGATCACGTCCGGAAGCGGGTCGGAACGTTTAGAAAGACATATTCTGGGGAAGGAGGCAGCCGTTCGATATTCCGTTCCGGAATCTGGGAAGAATCTAAGAATCCGAAGAGTTGTTTAATAGCAAAGCGGCGCGCAGGGCAACTCGCTTTCGCTCAGACAATCCCTGCGCACCGCTTAACAACACCTCTTCGCCTTCTAAGATCTTCCGGCAGATTCCTCCAAAGTCATATCTCCCGGCGGTCTCCTTCCCTAGAAAGTGCACTCCACCCGTCCGCTCCGCTTCCTGCGCATTCCCTGACGGAAATATTACTGTATAAATAGGCTGAAAACGTAGAATGGCGCGGCTTGGGGGCTATCGGCTGTGAAAGCCTTCCAGCCGCGCCTGTTTCTTGTAGCAGCTATATATTCATTAACTTCCGGCTTGTAAAACCTAGAAAACAGCCCTATTTCGAGAAAATTTCTGCGGGGATGGAGGATGGCTCCGCAGAATACGTTTGAGAATCATCCCTGTTTTCGGATGTTTTTCATACGGGAGTTATTGAACTAAATAGCTGTCGCACAAAAAATGGAGCACAGTCAAAAACTGTACTCCACATGTTATGTTTCACTTTATATTCTATATTAATCTGTTATTCACTCGTTGTCGTAAGGCCGTTCAGATACTCTGTGACCGCATCATAGTTCACTTCCGCGACCACACGCTCCTTATTTGCCTCGTGTATGCCGTAAGCCGAATAGCCCAGCCATCCCACAAGCGCTACCGCCACAAGCGTAAGGACTCCTTTGCGGACAAAGCTCATAATTTTCTGCCTGCGCATGATCTGCCTGCGGTTCGCCTTCTCTTTTTTATAGCGGTCCACTTTTTCCTGACTCATCTTTTACGCACTCCTTTCGATTTGACTGTGCCATGCTCCCGGCAGCCGCACTGCCGTTTTTGAACACTATCCACAGTTTACCACAAACCGGCTCAGAGCACAACAATTATTCCTCCGTCGTTGGCATACATTGTGCTGATTCCGGCCGTATCTACAATAAAGCTGTCCCTCACCGGAATCCGGTCCAGAATCATCCTCTCCACCTCACGTGCCCGTTCCGGACAGTTGCAGTGCGCGATGCCAAGTATTTTCTTCTTTGTCTCTTTTCCTTCTCTCGCAATCTGATCTGCCATCTTCACCAGAGCTTTTTTGATCCCTCTCGCCTGTCCGAGCTGACAGATAGTTCCCTCCGGTGTAGATCCCATCACCGGTTTGATATTTAAAGCACTTGCCACAATGGATTTGATCCCGGTGAGCCTTCCGTTTTTCCGCAGTGTATCCAGATTCTCCAATACAAAATACGTATGCTGTCCCTCGATATATTCTTCCACACAGTGAACGGTCTGCTCAAAGGTAAGGCCCTCCTCCTCACACTCCCGTATCCTTGCGGCAATCAGCGTTTCTCCCACAGATGCCGAACGCGAATTAAACACATAGATCTGTTTTCCTTCGTCTGTATCTCCAGCCTTTTCGTGCTCTTCCATCCAAAGCTTCCTCCCCAGCTCCGCACTGTTGTAAGAGCCGCTCAGTTCGGCCGACAGGGTTACGACATAGACTCTCTTTTCGCTGCCCTCATATAATTCCATATATTTCTCCGGTGACGGACAGGAGGATTTCGGACATTCCGGACTTGCGGCCACGCGCCGGATAAAGTCCGCCTGGTCAAAGGTCTCATCATCAATAATATGATCCCCATCCACAAGCATACTCAGAGACGCTGTTGTAAAAACACCGCTTTCCTTCATTCTGTGAGTCAGCTCGCCGCAGCTGTCTACGATAATCTTATAATCCATAATATTTCCTCCCGAACCGTTAAATATATTTAATGCTTCTATTACATGTAGTTTTTAATACCACATTAAAATATATCATATATTTACAATAAAAGGAAGTCCTTTTCTGTAAAAAGACTTCCTTTCCATAGCAGTTTAGCTATTTAGTTCATTAACTCCCGTATGAAAAACGTCCGAAAACAGGGAAGATTCTCAAACATATTCTGCGGGGATG
>JAHZHF010000063.1 GCA_019420405.1 Clostridiales bacterium | reverse complement strand
TTTCACAGAATACATATTGTCAAAACTTCGCTCCGCTTCCGGACACATTTTGACAAAAACGTTATTGAACTAAATAGCTGCCATTAAATCATTCGTCCGAAAGCATCGGTATCCCGAGATGTCTGTACGCAAACTCCGTCACAACCCTCCCCCGGGGTGTACGCTGAATAAACCCGTTTTTCAGAAGATATGGCTCATACACATCTTCCAGCGTCCCCGCGTCCTCGGAGATCGCCGCGGCCAGTGTGTCCAGACCCACAGGGCCTCCCTGGAATTTCTCAATCATCGTCAGCAGGATGCTTCGGTCGATATGATCCAGGCCGTATTTATCTACATCAAGAAGATCCAGTGCATAATCTGCCACTTTTTTCGTGATCTTTCCGTCGTATTTCACCTGTGCGAAATCGCGGACCCGCTTTAACAGACGATTCGCGAGTCTGGGAGTCCCTCTCGATCTCCTGGCCAGCTCCAGGGCTCCTTCCTCCTCGATCTCTACATCCAGCACTTTCGCCGACCGCAGGATGATCGTTTTTAACTCCTGGTCTGTATAGAACTCAAGCCGGTTTACCACGCCGAAGCGGTCTCTTAAAGGCGCGGTCAGCATTCCCGCTCTTGTGGTTGCCCCGACCAGCGTAAACTTCGGCAGATTCAGACGGATTGAGCGCGCGCCCGCTCCTTTCCCGATCATGATATCAATAGCATAATCTTCCATGGCCGGATAGAGAACTTCCTCTACCTGACGGTTGAGCCGGTGGATCTCGTCTACGAAGAGCACATCATTCTCCTGGAGACTGTTTAAAATTGCCGCCATCTCTCCCGGCTTTTCAATAGCCGGGCCGGAGGTAACCTTCATGTGCACGCCCATCTCGTTTGCAATGATCCCGGCAAGAGTGGTCTTTCCAAGGCCGGGCGGGCCGTAAAAGAGAACGTGGTCCAGCGCTTCGCCTCTGGCCTTTGCGGCCGCGATATAGACGCTCAGGGTCTGCTTTGCCTTCTCCTGGCCGATATATTCTGTTAAAAGCTGAGGGCGCAGTTCTCCCTCGATCTTAATATCTTCTTCCAGATTTTCCGTAGTAATTATTCGTTTTCCCATGTCAACTCATCCCTGTACTGTTACCATTTGCCGCATCAAAACAGATATTTCAACGCTTCTTTTAATATTTCTTCGACGGAAGCGCACTCCGGAGACGTCTTCTTCACTGCCCGGAGACTCTCGGAGCTTCCATAGCCAAGTGCGACAAGGGCCTGAACTGCCTCTGCGTGCATTTCATTGTCGGAAGATGCCCCCACATTTGCGCGCTCCTGTCCGTTTGCCGCATGATCAAGCACAGTCTCAATGTCCACTTTGTCCCGCAGCTCCACGATCAGTTTCTCCGCCGTCTTTTTCCCGATTCCCGGCGCTGCGGAGATCGCCTTTACATCACCCGACATGATCGCAAACCGAAGTTCGTCCGGCGACATGCAGGACAAGATATTAAGGCCGCCTTTCGGGCCGATTCCGCTCACTCCGATGACCTGCTTGTAGATCTCCAGGTCGTCCCGGGTCAGGAAACCGAAAAGCTGCATCGCGTCCTCTCTCACATTGAGATAAGTATAAATTTTTATTTCATTTCCTACTGCCGGCAGAAGGGAAAGAGCCTGCTTGGGCATAAATACGCCATACCCGACGCCCCCGACGTCGATCACTGCTTTCTCTTCCTCCACTGCCGCCAGTTCACCTCTTAGATATGAAATCATTGTTCCCCCTTGTTTTTATTGTCTGTTTATTATATTAACACAAGATTGCTGAGTCTTTTGAGTACGCCCGAAGAAATCACGCCGATCAGCGTTCCTGTCGCAAGCCCCGCGATCAAAAGAACCGGAAGATAATACCCCACCTGATAGGTCTGCACAACAATCATCGCAACGATAAGCTGGCCGATATTGTGGCATACGCCTCCCGCCATACTCACACCGATGACGCTGAATCCCTTGTCTTTCCGGATTGCCGCCATGACAGCCAGACTCAGTATCCCTCCGGCCAGACTGTATATGATGCTGAATAAGTTCCCGAAGATGAATCCCGACAGAACAATCCTGACCACAGATAAAAGGAGAGCTTCCTTCCAGTCCGTCTTATAAAGTACGATAACGATCACGAGATTCGCAAGACCCAATTTTGCGCCCGGTATCCCGAACTGAATGGGAATCAGAGTTTCCACATAGCTGAAAATGAGCGCCAAAGCTGTAAAAACGCCGAAATAAGCGGTTCTGTTCTTCATAAGTCTCCCCTTCCCACAACGCCGTCCAGTCCGGTTCCCTCAGCGGTTTCCCCAGCGCTCTCTACCGAAATGACAATCTGATTCGGAAGACAGATAATGCTCTCTCCGTCTCGGCTGATCCCTCTGTGCTGCACGCAGAGCTGGTCCGGACAGTCCGCCCACTCCATCCGCACTGATCCGTCTTCAATCACCAGGCGGTTTGTCTCATTGATCTCTACCGTCTGATTCTGATCCAGGCTGTATGATCCGTAATTTTCCCCGGACACAGTGACCACAGCGACAGCGCTCTCCACCGAAAAGCCGCGGAAAAGCTGGACGCAGAAAATAAGAACGGCGGCGGCGATCACGCCAGCCGCCAAAATCCAGTCATTTCTCTTCATACCCGTACCCCTTTGCCCTCAATATCATAGCATACAGATCTTCATTATGCAACCACACGTTCGGGTATCCGGAGCATCAGGGCAGCTTTGCCGCTGCGGCCTCCAGCTCGGTCATGGCAGAACGGATTGCATCCAGTTCCTGGCGCTCCACTTTGTCGAGCCGGCATTTGCCTGCCAGTTTTCGGAGATTATTGGTGCTGTTTTTCACTTCTTTTTTAACGGAGCGGTCAAGCTGCTTTCCGGCTGCTTTCACCCTCTGGTCAGTCTGGTCTAACAATTTCTGAGCCTCGCCCAAAAGCTCAATCGCATCTCTTCTGACCTGATCATGTTCCGCATAATTTCTCGCGTCCTGCATGGCAGAGGCGATCTCGCTGTCAGACATTCTGTCGTCCGCGGTAATGACGATAGACTGTTCCTTTCCGGTATCCAGGTCTCTGGCAGATACCTTCAGGATACCGTTCGTATCAATATCGAATGTCACTTCGATTCTGGGCACTCCGGCCGGAGCTGCCTTGATCCCTTTCAGTTTGAATTTTCCGATGGTCTTGTTGTCCCTCGCCATCGGGCGCTCGCCCTGAAGGACATGGATATCGACGGACTTCTGATAAGGCGCAGCCGTGGAAAAGATCTGGGAATACCTTGTGGGAAGCGTTGTGTTCCTCTCGACTACCCTGGTAGCCACGCCACCTACCGTCTCGATGGAGAGACTCAGCGGAGTCACGTCCAGCAGGAGCAGGTTCTGCCCCGTCCCTGCTGCTACCAGTCCGTTTCCTGTCAGCGTGCTGCCAAGGATCGCCGCTCCCTGTGCGACGCACTCATCCGGATTGATATTTTTCGAGGGCTCTTTCCCTGTCAGTGCACGCACTTTATTCTGCACAGCCGGAATTCTCGTCGAGCCTCCGACGAGCAGTACCTTCCCGAGTTCTGAGGGTGCGATCCCGGCATCATTTAACGCATTTCTGACCGGATCTGCCGTCCGCTCGATCAGATCCTGAACCAGAGATTCAAATTCTGCTCTTGTCAGAGTCATATCCAGATGAAGGGACTCGCCCTTGTTCTGGATCAGATAGGGCTGCAGGATATGCGCCGTATCATTCGTAGAGAGCTCTTTTTTCGCCTGCTCCGCCGCGTCGCTGACTCTCTGCATCGCCATGAAATCCCGGGTCAGATCAATCCGGTGTTCCTCACGGAACTTTCTCACGATCCAGTCGGTGATCCGCTCGTCAAAATCATCGCCGCCAAGGTGGTTGTCGCCCGCTGTCGCCAGAACTTCTATCACACCCTCGCCGATCTCTATGATTGACACGTCAAAAGTACCTCCGCCTAGATCATATACCATGACTTTCTGAGGCTCCCCGTGGTTCAGACCGTAAGACAGAGCGGCGCTGGTGGGCTCATTGATGATCCGCTTTACATTAAGCCCGGCGATCCTTCCTGCATCCTTCGTCGCCTGCCTCTGGATATCGTTAAAATAGGCCGGAACGGTGATCACCGCTTCCGTCACCGGCTCCCCTAAAAATTCTTCCGCGTCTTTCTTGAGCTGCATAAGGATCATGGCGCTGATCATCTGGGGATTATATTCTGTCCCGTCGATTCTGACCGTCCATTTATCCCCCATATGGCGCTTAATGGAGCTGATCGTGCGCTCTGTGTTTGTGACTGCCTGTCTCCTGGCGCGTTCGCCCACAAGACGCTCGCCCTTGGAGGTGAAGGCAACCACACTCGGGGTCGTCATATTCCCGGATGCGGCAGGTATAATGACCGGAGCATTATTCTCCACCACAGAAACGCAGCTGTTTGTCGTTCCCAGATCAATCCCAATTACTTTTCCCATTATTTTCTTACATCTCCTTTATCATTTTTGCTCTGCGCATCCTCGCGGAGCGTATATCAGCACCGGCAGAACATACAGAAAAACTGCAGCAGACAGAATGTGGTGCAGGCTCTGTTCAATGTGTCCGCATAGTTTGTGAATTCCTGTCCGTTCTGGTCGTATTCCCGGCTTCTCTGCTGGAATGCCTGCAGTGTCCGGCGGTAAACGGCGTTTGAAGGATCTTTCTGAATCGCCCGCTGGATCTGGTCGAGTGCGTAGATCTGATTGTCCATGCCGTAATTAGCAAGAGCGCTCAAATAATACCACCGGGCGTCCCTTCGTGCCCCCGGAATCGAATTCAGGGTGTCATCTGCATATTTATACTGCTGCATATTGATAAAATCAATGGCCTGACGGATATCACCGTCGTCTCCGGGTTCTGCCTGGGGCTTCTGGGGCTCCCCGCCTCCGCCAAATCCGAAGCCGATGAACTCTTCAAAGCCGCCGAACCCGCCGTACGGGCCCCAGCCGCCATTCTGACCGCTGTTGTATCCGCCGCTTCCATACCCGCGGTTTCCGTATCCCTGTCCGCCATAGCCCTGATTACCGTAACCCTGATTCTGCCCGTATCCCCGGTTCGCGCCACCCTGTCCGTAATTTCCGTAGGCGCCGCTCTGCCGCTGGTATCCGGCGTGATTCTGCCGCTGGTATTTTTCAGGATTATTCAGCATATCATAGGCTTCGTTGACCTCATTCATTTTCTGAGCGGCTTCCGGATCGTCCGGGTGCAGGTCCGGATGGTACTCCTTCGCCTTCTTCCGGTAGGCCTTTTTTATTTCTTCTTTTGTTGCGCCTTCTGAGATTCCCAGAACCTTATATGGATCGTCAATCATTCTTTTTCTCCTTCTTGGCTGTCCTCATATTATACTGCATCCAGACACCACTGTATAAAATGCTGCGGAGCAGATGCGCATCCTGCACGAGAGGAAGCTTCTCAAAGATTTCCATGCAGTTTCCCAGCGGCATTTTCAGGACAGGTTTCATCTCCTCCGGACGCTTCCCCATCTTGATCATCGGGTTGTAGGTCTTCTTTTTCAAATCCTCCTCATAATCCATCGCAGCATCCATAAGATAGATAAACCGGCCGAGTTCATAGCCGAAACTTCTCAGGCCCCCGCTCCAGAAGTCTTCCTCGCAGACGAAAATCTCCGACAGCATCTTTCCCGAACAGTTTACGGCCAGGTCCGGCCCCGCTGACACGGTACACTCAATCCGGTTCAGTTCTTCCGTACTCTTCCGGATACTGCTGCACTGCCGCGGATATTTCTTCGCCAGCTCTGCATATCCTTCTCTGAGGAGATTTCCGTACCACCGGCTCATATATTTTTTCTCATCCTTCCAGTCATCCAGACACTTGTAGTATGTCAGGATGACCGTCATATCCGCCGCGTAGTCCGTAAAACGGTTCTCCATCGCGGTTCTTTTGCTGAGAGGGTGGATTCCGCAGCGGAATTGTCCGCACTCTTCCTGGGGCTCATAGAGGGAAGAAAGAAAAAGGATAAGAAACGCCATATCATAGCTCAGGCTGAGTCTCTCGATCTGCCCGTAGCGCCGTTTCATATTTCTGCACAGCCCGCAGTATACACTCTGATACCTGTTCTTCTCTTCTTCCGTAAGCTCTGATTTGTTACATGTAATATATCCAAACATACAGCCGCCCCGTCCTTATCTGTCCGAATCAGTGTCACTGAGTTGATTCCTCAATGTTATACATGATATATCACAGCATTTTCTATTGTCAACAGACTTTATGTTCTTTTTATACTTACCGCAGTTTGTTCACATTTGGAATAAATGGCAGATTCAATTCCAGGGAACAATTTAACGGATAAAGTTCAGGGGGAGGAGTGGCTCATGCGAGTCGCTCCTCCCCCTGTTTTGAACTGTCTATTCAAACTCAGATTTTTGTTATGATCTTCCGCGGGCATTTCTCAGCACACACGCCGCAGTTCGTACATTTCTCCGCATCAATGTGCGCGAGGAAATTATTGACTGTGATTGCTCCCGCCTCACAGTTCTTCTCGCAGAGACGGCATCCGATACATCCCACCTGGCAGACGTCCATCAATGCTTTTCCTTTTTCATTGGAATTACACTGTACAAACGTACCCTGCTTGTACGGGATCAGCTCGATCAAATGTTTCGGGCAGGCCGCAACACACTTGCCGCAGGCCTTACATGCCTCTCTATCGACCACTGCGATTCCATCCACAACGTGGATCGCATCAAACGGACATGCTTTCACGCAGGACCCGTATCCCAGACAGCCGTAAGCGCAGCCCTTTGAGCCGCCATCCTGCATCTGGCTGGCCATAACGCAGTCCTTGATTCCATAATATTCGTACTCCGTCTTCGCCTTCTCGCAGGTTCCTCCGCATTTTACAAAAGCGACCATCCGCTCCTGTGCGGAAGCGTCAACACCCATGATCGCGCCGATCTTCTCAGCGACAGGCGCTCCGCCAACGGGACATCCGCCAACTTCCGCTTCTCCTGCCACGATCGCAGCAGCCAGTCCGGAGCATCCCGCATATCCGCATCCGCCGCAGTTATTTCCCGGGAGTACATCGAGGATCGCTTCCTCTCTCTCATCGACCTCCACGGCGAATTTCTTTCCTGAAATTCCGAGGAAGACGCCGATGAACAAACCTGTGCCGCCGACAATGACAGCGGCTAAGATAATTCCTGTCAAACCCATAATCTCTTCCTCCTATATCAGTCCGGAAAATCCGAAAAACGCAATTGCCATAAGTCCTGCCGTCACAAGAACGATGGGTGTTCCCCGGAAAGATTCCGGTACATCATTGTGCTCGGTTTTCTCACGGATACCGGCCATAAGAACGATGGACACGAGAAATCCGGCAGCAGTGGCAAAGCCGTTTACCACGCCTGTAAGGATTCCGTATCCGCTCTCAACATTCGTCAGAGCAACACCGAGAACAGCGCAGTTCGTCGTGATCAGCGGAAGGTATACGCCCAGTGCATTGTAAAGCGGAGGCATCGCCTTCTTTAAGAACATTTCGACAAACTGTACCAGAGCTGCGATCACGAGAATGAATACGATCGTGTTCAGATACTCCAGTTCACCGCCCATGATGTTCGGATTTCCAAGGATGTATTTGTAAATCAGTCCTGTGACAAAAGACGCAATCGTGATAACGAACACGACCGCTCCGCCCATTCCTGCGGCTGTCTTTACATTTTTTGAAACTCCAAGGAACGGACAGATTCCGAGGAACTGGCTGAGCACTACGTTATTTACAAATGCCGAGCCGACTGCAATCAGTAATAATTCCTGCATTTATGCCCCCTCCTTTTCATTTTTATTCTCTGTCTCAACCAGATGTCCGCCGCAGATTCCTTTGCTTGCGCAGGAAGCACATCCGGCGCCGCATCCGCCCTGGGCCGGCACTTCTTTTCCTTTTTTCGCCAGGTTATTCTTCACTTTATTCTGGAGCGCCACAAGGCAGGCCAGCACGAAGAATGCTCCCGGAGCAAGGATAAAGATTGTAAATGGTTCGTAGGAAGACGGCATGATCTGGATACCGAAGATCTGTCCGGCTCCGATCAGCTCTCTCACGATACCGATGGAAGTAAGTCCGACCGTGAAGCCGAGTCCCATTCCGATTCCGTCGAAGATGGACGGGAGCACCGGATTTTTGGACGCATAGCTCTCGGCTCTTCCCAGGATGATACAGTTTACAACGATCAGCGGTATGTAGAGTCCCAGACTGTCATACAGACTCGGGACGAATCCTTCCAGAAGGAAGTCTACAATCGTCACGAAAGATGCTACAACTACGATAAACGCCGGCATACGCACGGAGTCCGGAATAATCTTCCTTAACATAGAGATCAGCATGTTGGACATAACCAGCACGGCCGTGGTGGAGAGTCCCATTCCGATTCCGTTGATCGCTGAGGTAGTAACCGCAAGCGTAGGACACATACCAAGCATGAGGACAAATGTCGGGTTTTCCTTTACAAGTCCGTTAAAAATACGTTCTGTACATTTATTCATTGACACCGCCTCCTAACTCATTCTGATAATATACCAGTGCGGAATTCACCGCATTGGTGACGGCATTTGTTGTGATCGTAGCGCCGCTGATGGCGTCGATCTTGTCGTCCCCTTCCTCTCCGTTTTTCGTGTAGGAGAACATCTCTACCTGTTTGTCTTTAAACTGGTCTTTGAATTCAGCCTCATCAGCTTTCATTCCAAGACCTGCAGTCTCACTGATGGAGAGCATTTCCACTCCCTTTACTGTTCCGTCCGCAGCAATGCCGACAGACAAACTCAGTGTTCCGTCGTAAGCTTCGGATGACTCGACACTGATCACATATCCGACGATCTCGCCGCTGTCGTCCAGTCCTTCCACAACCTCGGTAACCGCATCGGAAGAATAGCCGCTGTCCGCAAGAAGGCCGGAAGCGGTATCTGCGTCAAAGCCGTCATATTCCACAAACTCAGATGCGTCAGTGAGCACCGCACGGTACGCTTCCTGTTTCGTATTCTCCTGGGCTGCCGCAATCGGTTCTTTTGTGATCCCGTATACAACACCGAGGAGAAGTCCTGACACAACGGTGATTACTGTAAGGATAAGCGTGTTTTTAATAATTTTGTTCATTACTTTTCCCCTCCTTTACCAAATGGTTTCGGAAGAGTGATCTTCTCGATAAGCGGAACAAGAAGGTTGCTGATAATGATCGCATAAGATACGCCTTCCGCTGATCCGCCGAACAGACGAAACAGGCCGGTCAGAAGTCCCATGCAGATTCCATATACGATTTTCCCGCTGCTTGTGATCGGTGAAGTAACATAATCTGTCGCCATGAACCATGCTCCAAGCATCAGACCACCGCCGCATAAATGTGCGGTTATGTACTGGGGATCAAATCCATGTCCGCCGAAAATCACAATAAAAATCACAAAAGATACGATGTACGATCCCGGGATTCTCAGGTCAATCACCCCTGTCAGGATCAGGAACATCGCTCCGATCATGATAGCAATAACCGACGTCTCGCCGATCGTTCCGCGGATATTGCCGACCAGCATATCCATCGTGTTTACCGCTTCCCCTGCCTTTAACTGAGCCAGAGGAGTTGCCCCGGTCACACCGTCAAATACGAAGTAAGTCATTCTTCCGGTAAAACAGATCAGAAGAAAACATCTCGCAGCCAGCGCCGGGTTCATAAAGTTCTGTCCCAGCCCTCCGAAGAGCTGCTTAACAACAACGATCGCAAATACAGCGCCCACAACGCCCATCCACCACGGAAGTGTGGGCGGCAGGTTCAGCGCCAGCAGAAGTCCTGTGACCACCGCGCTGAAATCGTTAATCGTGATCGGTTTATGCATTAATTTCTCATAAATATACTCTGATAACACCGCAGCCGCTGTAGTGACAACGACCAGAATCCAGGCGTTCTCGTGACGGAAATTCCAGATTCCGAAGAGAGTTGCCGGAAGAAGTCCGATCACTACCAGGAGCATGATGTTGCTGCTCTTGATCCGGTCACGGATATGCGGCGAAGATGATACATTATATTTCTCGTTCAATTTCCCGTCTCCTCTCTTACTTTTTCCTCTTATTTGCAAGGGCGGTCTTTCTCATGGATCCGATCGCCTGCTTAAGCGGCCTTTTGGCCGGACATACATAGCTGCATGATCCGCACTCCACGCACTCGAGACCGTTCATTGCAACAAAGCCTTCCTCGTCATGGCGGATCGCATAGTCCGCAAGTCTGGATGGAATAATACGGCTCGGACATACGTCCACGCACCTCGCACAGTTAATGCAGGCCGTCTCACGGCTCTTCTCCACCTCATCTTCTTTAAATGCCAGTATGGCGGATGAAGTCTTCGTCACAGGAGCGTCCGCCGTCACCATGGCAAATCCCATCATCGGGCCGCCTGAGATCAGTTTCTTCGGCTGCACAGTAAATCCTCCGGCTGCTTCAATCAGTTCCTGATGGCTCGTTCCCAGAAGAACCAGATAATTTCCCGGAGCTGAAACAGCATCTCCGCTCACCGTGACAACACGCTCCATGAGCGGTCTTCCGGCTACCACCGCGTTATGTATGCCGATCATAGTCTCCACGTTATCCACGATACATCCCGCATCTGCCGGGAGCATGGATGAGTTGATAGCGCGCTTTGTAACCGCGTAGATGAGCTGGCGCTCTGCTCCCTGGGGATATTTCGTCATAAGTGCGGCAACTTCCATCCGCTGCTCATTCGCCACTGTGCTTTTCAGCTTTTCGATGCAGTCCTTCTTATTGTCCTCCACCGCAAAGATGCCTTTTGCGTTCGGGAATAATTGAAGAACCACTCTCATACCGCTTACCAGATCATCCGTATACTCCAGCATCCTTCGGTAGTCCGCCGTGATATACGGCTCACACTCCGCACAGTTTGCGATAATATAATCAATCTTCTCCGGCTCTTTCGGAGAGAGTTTCACACGGGTAGGAAACCCGGCACCTCCCATTCCTACGATACCTGCCTGAGCGATCTTTTCAAGAATTTCCTCTCTGCTCATTTCTGCCAGCGGCTTCACCGGTTCATATTCCACTTCGCGGTACTCACCGTCGTTTTCAATCACAATACATTCTGTTCTGCTTCCGGCCGGATTAAACCGCTGTTCCAGTCCCTTCACCGTTCCTGATACAGACGCATAGACCGGTGCGGAAACAAAACCGCCCGCATCCGCTATAAGCTGTCCCTTAAGGACATGGTCGCCCTTCTTCACAACCGGATTGGCAGGAGCGCCAATATGCTGTGACAGAGGATAGACCAGATCGCCTTTTGGCAGGAGCGTCTGGATCGGCTGATCTTTGGAAAAGCGTTTTCCATCGTCCGGATGGATTCCGCCCTTAAATGTCAGAAGTCCCATTTTCCTCTTCCTTTCTTTTTTGCGCAAAAAAAGAAAGCTCTCTTTCCGCGCGTATTTTTATTCCTGCATTAGCTATATTCTACAGGAATTTTTTTATAAAATCTACAGATTTTTTACTTTATTTTGTACATTTATGCATACATATTGTCGAATTTTTAACGCTTTTTTCATCTAAAATCAACAAGAAAAGCAAGAAACAAAATCTGCATTAAACAAAAAAAGAACGGCAGTACACCTTACGATGCAAAACCGTTCTTCTGTTTTTTATAATTATTCTGTCACTTCAGCAACCGGATCAGCAGCATGTTCAGGCTCAAGAACCTTCATGCTCAGGCTGATCTTTTTCTCTGCCTCGTTGAGGTCAACGATCTTCGCAGTGATCTCCTGTCCGATTTTCAGAACATCTGACGGTTTGTCCACATGAGTTCTGGAAATCTGGGAAACATGAAGCAGCGCGTCAACGCCCGGTGCAAGTTCTACAAACGCACCGAAATCTGTCATACGTGCAACCTTCCCTGTAATAACTGTTCCAACCGCAAAATCTTCTGCAGCGTTCGCCCACGGATTTGTCTCCGGGAACTTCAGGCTGAGTGCGATCTTCGTATCGTGAATATCCTTTACGAGAACTGTCAGTTTATCGCCTACGTGGAATACTTTCTTCGGGTTGTCAACTCTTCCCCATGACATCTCGGAAATATGGAGAAGTCCGTCAACACCGCCGAGATCAACAAACGCGCCGAAGTCCGTTACATTCTTAACAGTACCTTCAATCCTGTCGCCGACCTGAAGTCTCGCGAAAAGCTCTTTCTGTTTCTCTGCGCGCTCAGCAACAAGAAGCTGTCTTCTGTCACCGATCACACGGTTTCTTCTCGGATTAAACTCGCTGATTACGAATTCAATCTCCTGTCCCTCGTATTTTCCAAGATCCTTCTCGTAAGAATCAGATACAAGGCTTGCCGGGATGAATACGCGAACCTCATCAACAGTTGCGCAGATACCGCCGCCTAAAATCTGTGTAACAGTGGCTTTGAGCACTTCTTTGTTCTCATAAGCTTCCCTCAGCCTCTCGTTACCTTTTTCTGCCGCCAGTCTCTTATATGTAAGAAGAACCTGACCCTCTCCGTCATTTACTTTCAGAACTTTGACAGTCATCTTATCACCAACGGAAACAACAGTCGTGAGATCCAGTGACTGATCATTGGAGTATTCATTCTTCGAAATGATACCGTCAGCTTTGTACCCGATGTTCAGGATAATCTCGTCCGGCTTTACATCAATAACCGTACCGTCAACTACTTCTCCGTTGTGGATTGTTTTAAATGACTCGTCTAACATCTGTTCAAAAGATAATTCTGACATTATTTTG
>JAHZHF010000062.1:11671-12785 GCA_019420405.1 Clostridiales bacterium | reverse complement strand
CTCCATCCCCGCAGAATACGTTTGAGAATCGTCCCTGTTTTCGGATGTTTTTCATCCGTAAGTTAGTGAACTTTATAGCTGGAGTTTTACAATTTGCATAAAAATAGCGATAAATTCTTTGAATATTTCGCCAGATTGTTATATAATGGCACTAGACTTGCACGTTAAAATTGTGTTAAGAAATGCTCCTGAATGAAGAATAAGAGTTTGGAGAGAATAAACAGGAGAAAGTGTAAGAGAAAATGTAAGGGAAATTGATGCTGGAAAGGTGGTGGACATGCAGTGGTAGAAAAGACAATCCAGTCGATCCGGGAGACGGAAAAGCGCGCAGATGAAATTGTGAAGCAGGCGGAAGAGGAGGCGGCACAGATCCTGGAGACCGCGAAGCGCGAAGCGGAGGAAATATCGGATCAGATCATCAGAGAAGCCAGGGAGAACGCGTCAAACCTGTCAAAGCAGGCTCAGGAAGCGGCCGGGCAGGCGGAGAAGGACGCGGCGGAAGAGACAGAACAGACAGTCCGCAGGCTGAAAGATTCTGCTCTTGAAAGAGAGAAAGAGGCAGTTGAGCTTGTGATCTCGCTGCTTGCATAAGACTGGATAGAAATGACATGATCAAATGTCAGACAGCAAAGGAGGGATAGGAAAATGGCGGTACTTAGGATGCAGAGAATCAGCATCTGCGCCTTGAAGCGGGACCGGAAAGCAATCCTGGAAAAGCTGCAGAGCCTTGGAGTTCTGGAAGTCAGCAGTGTGATCGGCGAGGATGAAGATTTCCGGAGGACCGATACGGCTCAGCAAAAAGCGGAGTTTGAGAAGGCGGCCGTATCTGCGGATCAGGCGCTTGAGATTCTGGAAAAATATGCACCGGAAAATAAGTCCATGTTTGCCGCCCTGGAAGGGAAAAAACTGATTGAACCGAAGACGGAGGAAGAGGTCAGAACAAGGAGAAAAGAGCTGCTTGAGACAGCCTCCGAGATCGCTGATCTTGACAGGGAACATGCAGAACTGCTTGCGTCCATCACAAAGATTCAGAACAGTGTGGAGAGTCTGACGCCGTGGCTTTCGCTGGATGTCCCGCTTAAGGCTTCACAGACGGAGCGGGCGGTTTTCTTTC
>JAHZHF010000062.1:0-11661 GCA_019420405.1 Clostridiales bacterium | reverse complement strand
CGGGACGATGCCGGGAGGGACGACTGTAGAGTCAGCCTATGAGGTGCTCGCTCAGAGGGCGCCGGATACGGAAAGTGCGGATATCCACATTGTTTCAGCAGAGCAGAGCACGGTCTATCTTGCAGTGATCTGTTTGAAAGAAGAGGCGGCAGCGATCGAGGAAGCATTGAGAAGCGCAGGATTTGCCAGACCATCTCAGACGTGGAGCAGGACGCCGACGGAGGAGAAGGATGCGCTTTTAAAGGAAGTGGAAACGTGCCGTGAGAAGATCGCAGCGGTTGAGAAGCGGATTGAGGAGCTCTCAAGGGAGCGTGATAATCTGAAAATCCTTTCGGACTATTATCGTATCCGTGCGGACAAGTATAGTGTTTTAGGACAGCTTCCGCAGTCTAACCGGACGTTTCTCATCAGCGGGTATATTCCCCAGTGTGAAGCGGAGCGTGTGGCAGGCGAACTGTCAGAAAAGTATGACTGTATGGTGGACGTTGAGGATCTCAGAGAGGACGAGGAAGCTCCGGTGATCCTGAAAAATAATCCGTTTTCCGCGAATATGGAAGGCGTGGTTGAGTCTTACGGACTCCCCGCGAAAGGCGAGCTTGATCCGACGACGATCATGTCGTTTTTCTACGTGTTCTTCTTCGGTATGATGCTTTCCGATGCGGCCTACGGCGCAATTGTTGCCGTCGTATGCGGCATACTGGTGCATAAGTTCCCGCGGATGTCGTTGGGGATGAGAAAGTCGCTGAAGCTGTTTTTCTACTGCGGGCTGTCCACCCTGGTGTGGGGCATCCTCTTTGGCGGATATTTCGGGAATGTCGTGGATATTGTATCGGAGAAGTTCTTCGGGACAAAGATTACGGTTCCGGCGCTCTGGTTTGCGCCGTTAGACGATCCGATGAAGCTCCTGGTGTTCTCGCTCCTCTTCGGAGTGATACACCTCTTTACAGGTCTCGGGATCAAAGGCTATCTGTGCTTAAAGGACGGGAAGGTTATGGACTTTATCTGTGACGTTGTGCTGTGGTATATGCTTTTGACAGGGCTGATCCTGATGCTTCTGCCGAGCGATATATTCGCATCCATTGCGCAGATGCACATCGTGTTCCCGGGGTGGCTGAACACGCTGGCTATAGGGCTGGCGGCGGTGGGCGCTGCCGGTATCCTGCTCATGTCCGGCAGGGACAAGAAGAATCCGGCGCTGCGGCTGGCTTTGGGGGCATATGACCTCTACAATATCACAGGATGGTTAAGTGACGTGCTCTCCTACTCGCGTCTGCTGGCTCTGGGGCTGGCAACGGGAGTAATCGCGTCGGTTATCAACCAGATGGGAAGCATGGTGCCGAGCAATGTGGCCGGAGCGCTTGCATTTGCAGTGATCTTTGTGATCGGCCATTCGGTGAATCTTGCGATCAACCTGCTGGGCGCATATGTGCATACGAACCGTCTGCAGTTCGTAGAGTTTTTCGGGAAATTTTATGATGGCGGCGGAACGCCGTTCAATCCTTTTAAAGAAAATACAAAATATACAGATATTAAGGAGGAAACGATATCATGAATATTGCAGGAGAAATGGGAATTGTTTTAGCACTTCTGGGAGCGGCGTTCGCAGTGCTGTTTGCAGGAATCGGTTCAGCGATCGGTGTAGGTATCGCCGGACAGGCGGCATCAGGCGTGGTGACTGAGGATCCGAGCAAGTTCGCCAAGGTGCTTGTCATCCAGCTTCTTCCGGGTACACAGGGGCTGTACGGACTGTTGGTAGGATTTGTTACCCTGTCCAACATAGGAATCCTTGGAGGACAGCCGGCAGATATCTCTCTGACCACGGGACTGCTGATCTTTGCGGCGTGTCTCCCGATCGCTATCGTGGGACTGATCTCTGCGATTTATCAGGGGAAAACGGCTGTGGCAGCGATTGGCATTGTAGCAAAGAAACCGGACCAGTTCGGTAAGGCGATGCTGTTCCCGGCTATGGTTGAGACTTACGCAATCCTTGCCCTTCTGGTATCCTTCCTTGCAGTTCAGGGAATTCCGGTATAAAAGAAGCAAAGGAGAGCGTAGAACATGAGTGGACTGGATAAAATGAAAGCCCGGATACTTCAGGAAGCGGACCAGTCTGCACAGGAGATCATCGGGAAAGCAAAAGCTGACGCTGAAACTGTGGTGAGAGAAGCCAGGGAAAAGGCGGAAGCGGAAGCAGCGGAGATTCTGGCGCGGGCAGAAAGCGGGAAAGCTGATTATGCCAGGCGGGCTGAAGCCTCGCTGGATATGAAGAGAAAGCAGGCATATCTGGCGGCAAAGCAGGACGTGATCGGCCGGGTGCTTGATCAGGCCTACGAGACTGTGACAGGTCTGGATACGGAGAAGTATTTTGAGATGCTCGGGGGAATGCTCGAAAAATATGCGCTCCCGGAGGAAGGAGAGATTCGTTTTTCGAAGAGGGACCTCGAAAGGATGCCGGATGGATTTACCGGAAAGATAAAAACGATTGCCGCACAGAAGGGCGGAAGCCTCACTCTTTCTCCGGAAGCGGGAGAGATGGACGGCGGATTTATCCTCGTGTACGGCGGAATCGAAGAAAACTGTACGATAAAGGCAGTCTTTGCCTCGAAGAGGGAGGAGCTGTCAGACCAGGTGAACAGGCTTCTGTTCGGATGATCATAACCGCAAGGAGGGTTTATCTTGAGTAAGACAAAATATACGTATGCGGTTGCGCGCATCCGTGCGCTGGAAGTATCTCTGTTTTCTGATATGGTGATTGAACAGCTTATGGCGTGTAAAACGGCGGAACAGGGGCTGCAGTTCGTAAGAGAAAAAGGCTGGGGCGACGCATCGGCCGATATGGATATGGACGCGGTATTAAAGTGCGAGGAGGAGAAGGCATGGAAAGTGATCCGGGAAACTGCTCCGGATATGAGTGTTTTCGACGTGCTCTCTTACCCGAAGCTGTACCACAACCTGAAAGCCGCTATTAAAGCGGTGTGCACGGAAAACAGGGAGCTGAATATTTTTTATGACGACTGTGCCATCTCCGGAGAGGAAATGATGCAGATCATAGAAAACAGGGAGTTTTCAAGGCTGCCGGAGCATATGAAACAGGCGGCGGAGGAAGCTTTTGAGACACTTCTTCACACCGGGGACGGCCAGCTCTGCGACATCATTGTGGACAGAGCGGCGCTTGAGGCGATCCGCGAGGCGGGGCAGAAGTCAAAAGAGCCGATGATTGAAAACTATGCGGACACCACGGTGGCCATCGCGGATATTAAAATCGCAGTGCGCTCCCAGAAAACGGGAAAGAGCGCGGATTTCATGCGTAGCGCCATGGCCAAGTGCAGGGGCGTCAGCGTGGACCGGCTGATCCAGGCAGCGCTCGCAGGGGTGGATGAGATCGCCCGATATCTGGAGGAGACGTCCTATGCAGGCGGCGCGGAGGCGCTCAAAGAGTCTCCGTCCGCATTTGAACGCTGGTGTGACAACCGTATGACAGAGGAATTGAAAGCACAGAAATATGAGATATTTTCCGTAGGGCCGCTGCTTGGATATCTGCTCGCACGGGAAAATGAGATTAAGACGGTGCGGATCATTCTGACCGGGAAGCAGAACGGCTTTCCGGATGATGAGATCCGGGAAAGGATAAGGGAGATGTATGTATAAGATTGCAGTGGTAGGGGACTACGACAGTATCTACGGATTTGCAGCTCTTGGCTTAAGCATCTGCCCTGTGAAGAACCGGGAGGAGACACGAGAAAAGCTGAAAAGCCTTGCGGAAGATGATTATGGCATTATCTACATCACAGAGAAGGCTGCGGCAGAGCTGGGAAGCGGGCTTGACCAGTATTATGAGAGAACGCTTCCGGCGGTCATTCAGATCCCGGGCGTGTCCGGCAATACCGGCGCCGGCGTGGAAGGTGTGAAGAAGACCGTGGAGCAGGCGGTCGGGTCAGATATTCTGTTTGGAGGAGTAGGCGAATGAGCACAGGAGTGATTAAGAAAGTTGCAGGCCCTCTTGTCATCGCAGAGGGTATGCGAGACGCAAATATGTTTGACGTGGTCCGTGTGTCAAATCAGCGCCTCATCGGCGAGATCATTGAGATGCACGGAGATGAAGCGTCGATTCAGGTCTATGAGGAGACGTCAGGCTTAGGGCCGGGAGAGCCGGTGGAGTCCATGGAGGTACCCATGTCCGTTGAGCTTGGCCCCGGACTGATCACAAGTATCTATGACGGTATCCAGAGACCTCTCGACGATATCATGAAGATCTCGGGAAATAACTTAAAGCGCGGTGTGGAAGTGCCATCTTTAAAGCGTGACCTGAAATGGGAGTTCGTCCCCACAGCAAAAGAGGGAGACGAGGTGGAAGCAGGCGACGTGATCGGAACGGTCCAGGAGACAGTTCTGGTGCAGCAGAAGATCATGGTGCCATATGGAGTAAAAGGAAAAATTAAAGAAATCAGAGCCGGAGAATTTACAGTGGAGGATGTGGTCGCTGTGGTTGAGACCGAAGACGGCGACAGAGAGCTGACACTGATGCAGAAATGGCCGGTCCGCCGCGGCCGTCCGTATCGGAAGAAACTTCCGCCGGAGATGCCTCTTGTGACAGGACAGCGTGTTATCGATACGTTCTTCCCCATCGCGAAAGGCGGTGTGGCGGCTGTGCCCGGACCCTTCGGAAGCGGCAAGACCGTGATCCAGCACCAGCTTGCGAAATGGGCGGAAGCGGATATCGTCGTCTACATCGGATGCGGCGAGCGTGGAAATGAGATGACGGATGTATTAAACGAGTTCCCTGAGCTGAAAGACCCGAAGACAGGGCATCCGCTGATGCAGAGAACCGTTCTGATCGCCAATACTTCGGATATGCCTGTGGCTGCCCGTGAGGCGTCCATTTATACAGGCATCACCATTGCGGAATATTTCCGGGACATGGGATATTCTGTGGCGCTGATGGCTGACTCCACATCCCGCTGGGCTGAGGCGTTAAGAGAGATGTCCGGACGTCTTGAGGAGATGCCCGGTGAGGAAGGCTACCCGGCATATCTGGGAAGCCGTCTGGCACAGTTTTATGAACGTGCGGGACACGTGGTCTCGCTGGGAAAAGAAGGCCGGGAGGGAGCGCTCTCCGTAATCGGTGCGGTATCCCCGCCGGGTGGTGATACGTCAGAGCCCGTATCCCAGGCGACACTTCGTATTGTGAAAGTATTCTGGGGACTGGATTCTGAGCTCGCATATAAGAGACATTTCCCGGCGATCAACTGGCTGAACAGCTACTCTCTGTATCTGGATGATATGGAGAAATGGTTCAATGGAAACGTGGCTCCTGACTGGATGGAGGGCCGCCAGAAGATGATGACGCTTCTCCAGGAAGAGGCGGAGCTGGAAGAGATCGTAAAGATGGTCGGGATGGATGCGCTTTCCCCGGGAGACCGTCTGAAAATGGAGGCTGCAAGATCCATCAGAGAGGATTTCCTCCACCAGAACTCGTTCCATGAGATCGACACGTATACTTCGCTTAAGAAACAGCACATGATGATGCGCCTTGTAAATGCATTTTACGACAGGGCTTCGGAGGCACTGTCCCAGGGAGCGTCCCTGCAGAAGCTGATCTCCATGCCGGTAAGGGAGCTGGTCGGCCGATTCAGATATGTGCAGGAAGACGCGCTGGATGAAGAATATAAGAAGGTAGATGAACAGTTGAGCGCACAGGTCGCTGACGCATATGTAAAGGAGGAACGGTAAATGCCTAAAGAGTACAGAACGATACAGGAAGTAGCCGGACCGCTGATGCTTGTGCGCGGCGTGGAAGGCGTGACATATGATGAGCTGGGAGAGATCGAGCTTGCCAGCGGCGAGACAAGGCGCTGCAAGGTGCTGGAGGTCAACGGAAGCGACGTGCTCGTACAGCTCTTTGAAAGCTCCACGGGAATCAACCTGTCCAACAGTAAGGTACGTTTCCTCGGACGGAGTATGGAGCTGGGCGTATCTGAGGACATGCTGGGCCGTGTGTTTGACGGACTGGGCCGTCCCATTGACGACGGGCCGGAGATTCTTCCGGACGCCCGGATGGATATCAACGGTCTGCCGATGAATCCGGCGGCGAGAAGCTATCCGGAGGAGTTTATCCAGACCGGAGTGTCTGCGATCGACGGACTGAACACACTGGTAAGAGGGCAGAAGCTGCCGATCTTCTCGGCGTCGGGACTTCCCCACGCACAGCTTGCCGCGCAGATCGCAAGGCAGGCGAAGGTACTTGGTACGGATGAAAACTTTGCCGTTGTATTCGCGGCTATGGGTATCACATTTGAGGAGTCCAACTTCTTTATCGAGAGTTTCCGGGAGACGGGTGCCCTTGACCGTACCGTCCTGTTTGTGAACCTGGCAAACGACCCGGCCATCGAGCGTATCGCGACACCGAAGATGGCACTGACAGCCGCTGAGTATCTGGCGTTTGAGAAAGACATGCATGTGCTTGTTATCCTGACAGATATCACCAACTATGCGGATGCGCTGCGTGAGGTTTCCGCAGCCCGCAAGGAAGTGCCCGGACGCCGCGGATACCCGGGGTATATGTATACGGATCTGGCATCCATTTATGAAAGAGCGGGACGTCAGAACGGGAAGAAGGGAAGTATCACTATGATTCCGATTCTGACCATGCCCGAAGATGACAAGACGCACCCTATCCCGGATCTGACCGGATATATTACAGAGGGACAGATCATCTTAAGCCGTGAGCTGTATCGAAAGGGCATAACCCCGCCTATCGACGTGCTCCCGTCTCTGTCCCGTCTGAAAGACAAGGGAATCGGCGAGGGCAAGACCCGTGCAGACCACTCCAATACGATGAACCAGCTCTTCGCCGCGTATGCCCGCGGAAAAGACGCGAAAGAACTCATGGTCATCCTGGGAGAGGCGGCATTGACTGAGATCGACCTGATGTACGCGAAGTTCGCAGATGCATTCGAGCAGGAATATGTCTCCCAGGGATATAATACCGACCGCGGAATCGAAGAGACGCTGGATATCGGCTGGAAACTTCTGCGTATGCTGCCGCGCACCGAACTCAAACGAATCGACGACAAATTCCTGGACGCTTACTACGGGACTGGCTCCGAAGCGTAGGCGGAGGTGCCTGTCCCGGAAGCCCCAGCGGGGCGGGAAAAAGACTGGCTCCGAAGCGTAAGCGGAGGTGCCTGTCCCGGAAGCCCCAGCGGGGCGGGGAAAAGACTGGCTCCGAAGCGTAAGCGGAGGTGCCTGTCCCGGAAGCCCCGGCGGGGCGGTCCCGGAAGACCGATAAATCGATAAAGGAGGTGGCGTTTTGGCGGCAAAACATGTGAACCCGACCCGGATGGAGCTGACCCGTCTCAAAAAGAAGAGACTTACGGCTGTCCGTGGTCACAAGCTCTTAAAAGACAAGCGCGATGAGCTGATGCGCCAGTATCTCGATCTTGTCCGCGAGAATATGGAAGTGCGGAAGAAAGTGGAAGCCGGAATCAAGTCTGCAAACCGGAATTTCGTCATCGCAAAGGCGGGGATGTCCGAAGCGGCTCTCAATACGGCGCTTATGGCGCCCCGGCAGGAAGTTTACCTGGAAGCGGGCGAGAAGAATATCATGAGTGTGGATATCCCGACGTTTGAGTACAGGACGAGGACGGCAGATGAAAATGATATTTATTCTTATGGATTTGCCTTCACATCGGGGGATCTGGACGGAGCAGTAAAATCGCTCGCAGATGTGCTCCCGGATATGATCCGCCTGGCGGAAATAGAGAAGGCCTGCCAGCTCATGGCGGCAGAGATCGAGAAGACGAGAAGGCGTGTGAATGCGCTGGAACATGTGATTATTCCGGAGACGGAAGAAAGCATCAAATATATTACGATGAAGCTGGATGAAAATGAGCGGAGCACTCAGATCCGTCTGATGAAAGTGAAGGATATGATGCTCGAGGAAGCTCACCATTACAGCGAGAAGTAAAGCGGGAAGAAAACCGCATACAAAAAAGAGAAACCACAGGACAGTATTATTTTACGGATAATGCTGTCCTGTGGTTCTGTGATGAAGTATCCGATGTGCTAAAATACAGGGGAAACAGCCTGCAAAGATGGGACTGTGAAGCAATACGATAAGGATAAAGAAGGTGACGGAATGTACATCGCAGATTTACATATTCACTCCCGTTATTCCCGTGCGACAAGCAAGGACTGCACGCCGGAATTCCTTGATCTGTGGGCGCGCAGAAAAGGAATTCACATCGTGGGGACAGGAGACTTTACACATCCCGCCTGGCGGGAAGAACTATCGGAGAAGCTGGAGCCGGCGGAGGAAGGTCTTTACGTGCTCAAGGAGGAATACCGGATTAAGGAGGGAGCAGTTCCCGGGAGCAGCGCAGACCCAGGGGGCGCTCCCCGTTTTGTAATTACGGGGGAGATCAGCTCGATCTACAAAAAAGGCGGACGTGTCCGCAAGGTTCACAGCGTCATACTTCTCCCGGGGCTGGAGGATGCGGAGCGGATCTCGGCGAAACTGGAGCAGATCGGGAATATACACTCGGACGGAAGGCCGATTCTGGGGCTGGACTGTCACGATCTTCTGGAAATCGTGCTGGAATTGTGCCCTTCGGCAGTTTATGTGCCGGCCCATATCTGGACGCCCCATTTTTCTCTGTTTGGAGCCTTTTCCGGCTTTGATTCAATGGAAGAGTGCTTCGGGGATATGACACCGCATATTCATGCTGTGGAGACCGGGCTCTCCTCTGATCCGCCGATGAACTGGAGGGTGTCTGCGCTGGACAAGTATCAGCTCATCTCCAACTCGGATGCTCACTCTCCGGCAAAGCTTGGCCGGGAGGCGAACCTGCTGGATATTCCACTTTCTTATGAGGGCCTCTCGCGCGCCATACAGACGGGAGAAGGGCTGTACGGAACGATTGAGTTTTTCCCTGAGGAGGGGAAATATCACATGGACGGACATCGGAAGTGCAGTCTCTGTCTGAGTCCGTCGGAGACGATGAAGTATAACGGGATCTGTCCTGTGTGCGGAAGGAAGATTACAGTCGGAGTGTCTCACCGGGTAGAGGAGCTTGCGGACAGGCCGGAGAATTATGTGAGACCGGGCGCGAAGGCGTTTGAAAGCCTTGTGCCTCTGCCGGAGGTGCTGGCTGCGTCGCTCGGGTGTTCCGCGGCGAGCAAGAAGGTGACCGGAGAATATATGAACTTGATCTCGAAGCTGGGGCCTGAGTTTGAGATTTTGAGGGAGATTCCTCTGGAGGAGATCAGAAGTGCAGCGGGCTCGAGAACTGCGGAAGGGATCGCAAGACTCAGAAGAGGCGAGGTGGAGCGGATTCCGGGATTTGACGGAGAGTATGGGATCATCCGGCTCTTTAGTACGGAGGAGTTGGAAAATACAGAGGGGCAGATGAATTTCTTTGATATGCTAAGAGCGGATTCGGAACCTGCTGCGTCTGCCGGAGAGAAGACAGAAAAAATCCAGAAAGGCGCAGAACATGCGGCTCAGAAGACAGAACATGCGGTGGAGTCGATGGCAAGGAGCGGGAGTGCGGCAAAAACACCTGCTTTGAACCGGGAGCAGGCGCAGGCAGTCACATCACTTTCTCCGCGCATCGCGGTAAAAGCCGGACCCGGGACAGGAAAGACGAAAACGCTCGTGTCAAGGCTTGCGTATCTTCTGGAAAACAGGAGAGTGCGCCCCTCCGGAATCACTGCAGTCACATTTACAAACCAGGCGGCGGCAGAGATGAAGGAGAGGATCGGCAGAGAAACGGGGAGAAAGCAGGCGTCAAAATCCATGCAGATCGGGACGTTTCATGCGATCTGTCTCACCTTTTTAAAGGATC
This sequence comes from Clostridiales bacterium, assembly GCA_019420405.1. Taxonomy (GTDB): domain Bacteria; phylum Bacillota; class Clostridia; order Lachnospirales; family Lachnospiraceae; genus Mediterraneibacter. The sequence continues at coordinate 1,816 of JAHZHF010000062.1, read as the reverse complement.
AGGGGGAACAGTTCTTCCTTGCAGGGGACGCCCAGCTTAAGGAAATCGCCGAGAGAGTTCTGGGAGAGACCGGCCTGGGGATGGATGTAAGAGAGTTTCTGGAGGCTGTATCCCGGATGAAATCCGGAATGACTGTCGTAATGACCGGAGAAGCTGGGGACTGCCGTGAAAAAGAGGAGTTCGAGAAGGCATTTCTGCGTTATGAAGAGAAAAAGGCGGAGAATGCTCTCTTTGATTTCGACGATCTTCTGCTAAAGACTGCGGAGAAGATCGAGAGCGGGAATGCTGCCCCGGGATGGGAAAAGCGTTTTCAGTATCTTCTTGTGGATGAATTCCAGGATATCAATCCGCTTCAGCACCGTTTGATCCGGCTCTGGCATGCGGCCGGAAGAGAACTGTTTGTGATCGGAGATCCGGACCAGTCGATCTATGGATTCCGGGGTGCGGATGCATCGTGTTTTGAGCGTCTCCTGGGAGAGTATCCGGATATCGAAGAGATCGTTCTGAGGGAGAATTATCGTTCGACGCCGCAGATCCTATCAGCCGCAGAAACTGTGATCCGCGCAGGCGGAATGTCTGACGCCAGGGAGAGAGGACTCAGGGCGAATTGTCCTGCCGGGGAGCCGGTTCGGATTGCACAGTCGAAGGGGCCCATGGGGCAGGCGGTATTTATCGCGAAAGAGATCGGCAGTCTGGCGGGAGGAATCGGGATGCTGGAAGCTCACCGGACGGCCTGGGAGCGAGATGGCCAGAAGATGAGAGGATTCGGTGATATTGCGGTGCTCTGCCGGACGAACCGGCAGACGGAACTTTTGGAGAAGTGCCTGAGAAAAGAAGGGATTCCGTGCATTGTGGCAGGACGGGAGGAATTCCTAAAAGAGAACTGTATCCAGGGGAGTATCAGCTTCTTTCAGTATTTAAGCGATCCTCAGAACCGGCCGGCTATGGAACAGAGTGCGCGTCTGCTCTGGGAGCTGGAATGGAATCCGGTGACGGAGGAGATCGTCAGAAATGCGGGAGAGAAATTCCGGGAGCCGTTCCGGAAGAAAAAGCCGGAGCAGTTTCTGAAAGTCTGGCTAGAAGAGATGCAGCTTACGGGGAATGAGGCGATGGAAAAATTCCGGCAGATGGCGCTGTTTCACAAAAGCATGAATGAATTTCTGGATGCTCTGAAGCTGGGCGTTGAGAGCGATCTGAAAAGATGCGGAAATAAGAAGTATATTTCTGAGGCTGTGACTTTGATGACCATGCACGGATCAAAAGGTCTGGAATTTCCCGTGGTATTTCTTTTTGGGGCTGACAGGGGAATGATCCCTCTGGAAGGAGGAAACCACAGCACGGATCTGGAAGAGGAACGGAGACTTTTCTACGTGGGAATCACCCGCGCGAAGGAAGAGCTGATTATTACGACGGGGGAAGAACCTTCAGAGTTCCTGGAAGAACTGCGGGACAGAGGACCGGAGTGGACAGATATGAGAAAAGAGAAGGAGGAGTTCCATCAGATGAGTCTGTTCGAATGATGGGGCAGCTATTTAGTTCACTAACGTCCTTTTGAAAAACATCCGAAAACAGAGCTGATTTCTAAAACGTATTCTGCGGGGATGGAGGACGGCTCAAGGCTTCGCTCCAGGGGATAAGGGAAACTACAAAGTACCGGATACGGATTAAAGGCAAGGACAGCCGGGGCTTAACTCGCTGACGCTCAGACAAGCGCCCCGCCTGCCCTGACATCCGTATCCGGTACTTTAAGTTTCACTAATCCCCTTCCGAAGGCGCCCCTCGCCATCCTCCATCCCCACAGAATCTTTGTCGAAAT
>JAHZHF010000061.1:9094-12798 GCA_019420405.1 Clostridiales bacterium | reverse complement strand
TTTCCGTTTTTGTCTGTAAAAGTGTATCCGCCGCTGACACTGCCTGACGCAGGGGACGCCATAAAATAGTGATCCGGATACCCTGACCGCTCTTCATCGCAGTTCATCACATCAACCATATAGTTTTTGCCGTTGTATCTCACGATATTCCACATGTGTCCGCCGGATATGCCGGAGCCTTCCATCGTACCGGTGACAGAATAAACCTGAGTATTGTTAAAAGTGGACAGATCGCACAGGTACTGGAACGCCTTGCAATACCCCTCGCCCACCACCTTTGTATCCGGATCCTGATCGAACACATACAGAAGCTGGAACGGATCGCCATAGTAGGTGTCATACAGCGGATGGTCCGGATCGCTGGCTATGTCACTTGCTTCCTGGTTATATGCGGTGAGTTCGCAGATGATGTCTTTATAGGATTTCAGTTTCTCAGAGTCGGATTTGTCCTTATTGTCCTCCACGATCTGCTTCGCGTACGCGACAATCCCTTCCGCTCTTTCAGCCGCCTGCGGGCTGAGATAATACTTGTTCTCCACCAGCCCATCCGGGTCAGTGCCCTGGTAGGTCTCATATACCGAAATCTTGTACTGCAGCGCGGAAATGCAGGCAGTGGTACCGTCCACAGAGTAATCGACACCAGTTGTAAAACCACTCATTTTATCATACCAGTACATATGGTATGGCAGATCCAGCACAAGACAGCTGAATATCTTTCTTGTATTGATATTCTCGTCAATGTAGTCACTAACCGCCTCATTGACCGCGTCATCGTCTGTGCCATTCTCCAGCGGGACCTGGATTGACAGACCGTAAACCCAAAACTGCATCCGTCCGCCTTTTACCGCCGGCTGCTCAATAATAGACTTTAACTGGGTATAAATCTGCCGTTCCGTCTCATTCAGATACTCCATGGTGCTGCCCACAGAGCCGGTGCCCTCCGCCGCCCATGTGGTGACGGGAAATGCAGTCAGCGCCATCAGCAAACTGAGCAGCAGGGCCGTAATTCGTTTTTTCATTGTCTCATTCCCTCCTTCGTATGTCTTTTTTGATTCTCATATTCCTTTTTATTCCCTTCCGGCATCTGATGCACAGCACAGTGACCAGTACCGCTGCGGTGAATGCTCCGATTGTTCCCATAAGGGAAATGCACAGGAACAGGCACAGGACGGACAGGCCGTGAAGCACGTGTTTTTTATGCCGGAGCTTCTTTTCCCGCACTTGTCTTTTCACCAGACCGACACGGGTTTTCGTATCATACATTCCGATGAACCTCCTTTCCGGCAGACTGGCTCTAAAGCCCTTTTACTTATATAGGTACAAAAATTCCGAAAAACTCTCACCTGAAAATCAAAATTTTTTGAAAAATCAGATTTTCAGGCATAAAAAGAGGCCATTGCAGAACAGATGATTAATCTGTAAAGCAATGGCTCCAGCCTCCGTCCGTATTCAGTTTTCTGTCCGGGGTGGCAGCAGCGAGAGGATTTTTCCCGCGGCCTTTCCCAGGATCAGAGCAAGCACGGGCATGGCATATGCTGCGTACGATACCCACCCGCCGTAGGCGATCAGAAGATTATAAATACCGTGGAAGATCACAGCGGTCCCGAGCAGACCGCAGGTCCCCGCCGCTTTCAGCCAGCCCTTCCGCCATACATATAAAAGTCCATAGCCTACGATGGCTCCGCAGACGATGTGCATGGCTCCCGTACCGAAGCCGCGTATCACAAGGAACCCCGGCTGTTCAGCTCCGTGCTGTATCAGATAGCAGATGTTTTCAAAAGTGGCAAATCCGGCAGCTACGGTGAGGATGGCAGGCCGGATCTTTTCCGGCTCCGGTTCGAATACCAGGAGATAGAAAAGCAGAGGCAGAAGCTTGATGATTTCCTCCACCACCGGGGCAATCTCCACTGCCGCGTGAAAGGCGGACGCACTGTAGAGAGCCGCGAAAAAAGTGTTCACATAGGCTGAAACAAGGCAGGCTCCCATGCCGGCAAAGGTAAAGAGAAAGAATCGGAGATACTTCCTCCCCACGCAGAAAGCAGCCACGAGGAGCGGCGCGGCGATGCAGACAAAGATATTTTCGATATAGGTCATGTCCTCACCGCCTTTCTAACCGCAGGGAGCAGCGCGAGAATCGAAGCTGACACCGCAAAGTCAAACCAGAAGTAGGGATTTGACAGCGTGTCGCCCATCCACGGGTAGCTGGAGAGCCATAGGCAGTTTTCCAGGACGATATAGGCTGCCATCACAAGGTGGAAGAGCAATCTGCCCCGTTCCGGCTCCGGATGTTTTTTCTGCCAGATAATTCCCCGTATGGCAAGCCAGAGCATGATGGTCATCAGCGTGCCAACGATCAGGTTGTAGAGCATATCGCCTATACTGATAAAGTATATTGTCAGCGGTATCTCAAGCGCCGGAGCAAGCCACGGCAGCAGGCTTCGCAGTAAGCGTTCCTTCTTAGCTGAACACGGCACGCCGCCTGTTTTTATGCCGCAGCGCCATGTGACGGGCCGCTTTGTAGAGATATGCCCGAAGGCCGCCGTCCCGGATCCGGGGACGCCTGGTCAGCAGATAGGAAAAGACCTCGATCATCAGGTCCTCTGCCTCGTGAATATCATTGAGTTTTGTGAATTCCTCAGCGTTTCTTTCGTTTGGAAAGATAACAGTTATCTGTTTTGGTATATTATAGGCGAATCATCATGTATTTTCAACCGGATGCAGGGCGGCATTCTCCCGTCCTTGACATTCTCCCACTCATATGCTAACCTTTTCTACAGATTAAATGATCAATGAGATTCGTAAAAGCAATGACGAAGAGAGTAATCTGCCGGAGATCTTACAGAGAAGCCCCGAGGGTATTCAGATCCCGCCTGGAGCGGGGGAAGCCTGATGGTGAGAGGGGGCAGGTGGAAAGCAGATGAACATGGCTTCTGAGCAGCGCACTGAACTATGAAGCAGCGGCCTTGACGCCTTGGCAGGCTCGATGGGATCTTGCCGGAAGCGGCGGAATGCATCGCACATAAGCGTCTAAAGAACAGGCGCTAAGTGCTCATAGCGAACTGCGAAGGGTCCGCCCTTTACAGCGGAGGAGTGCAGATCAGGCACTCACTGAGGCTTCTTCCCGTGAGGGATGAGGCGAAGAGAAGTGGTAACACGGCAGCAGCCCGTCTTCTTATTACAGGAAGGCGGGATTTTTATTTCTATAGAAAACTGCGTTCCTGAGAAATCATTGGTCTGATTCAGGAAGGAGAGAAAACAATATGTCAGAGAAAAAGAAATATTATATTACAACTGCGATTGCCTATACATCCGGCAAACCGCATATTGGAAACACGTATGAGATTGTGCTTGCGGATGCGATCGCACGTTATAAAAGGAGTCAGGGATACGATGTGTTCTTCCAGACAGGAACAGATGAACACGGCCAGAAGATCGAGCTCAAGGCAGAGGAAGCGGGCGTTACTCCGAAGGAGTTTGTTGATAACGTATCTTCCGAGATCAAAAGAATCTGGGATCTGATGGATACATCCTACGACAAATTTATCCGCACCACAGACGAGGATCATGAGAAGCAGGTTCAGAAGATCTTTAAGAAGCTGTATGATCAGGGTGACATTTATAAAGGGTATTATGAGGGAATGTACTGCACTCCCTGCGAGTCCTTCTTTACCGAGTCCCAGCTTGTTGACGGGAAGTGCCCCGAC
>JAHZHF010000061.1:5175-9070 GCA_019420405.1 Clostridiales bacterium | reverse complement strand
GTGAGGTACAGCCTGCGAAGGAAGAGGCATATTTCTTTAAAATGAGTAAATATGCAGACCGACTGATTGAACACATCAATACACATCCGGAGTTTATCCAGCCGGTATCCAGAAAAAATGAGATGATGAACAACTTCCTTTTGCCCGGACTTCAGGATCTGTGTGTATCCAGAACTTCTTTCAAATGGGGAATTCCGGTTGATTTTGACCCGAAACATGTGACATATGTATGGCTTGACGCCCTGACAAACTATATTACGGGGATCGGATATGATGCGGACGGAAACAGCACGGAGCAGTTTGATAAGCTGTGGCCGGCAGACCTGCATCTGATCGGAAAGGATATCATCCGTTTCCATACGATCTACTGGCCGATCTTCCTGATGGCGCTGGGACTGCCGCTGCCGAAGCAGGTGTTCGGACATCCGTGGCTCCTGCAGGGGGATGGAAAGATGAGCAAGTCAAAGGGAAATGTTCTCTACGCAGACGAGCTTGTAGATTTCTTTGGAGTCGACGCGGTGCGCTATTTCGTACTTCATGAGATGCCGTTTGAGAATGACGGTGTCATCACATGGGAGCTGATGGTGGAGCGCTTGAATTCTGATCTTGCAAATACACTCGGAAACCTTGTCAACCGTACAGTTTCCATGACCAACAAGTATTTCGGCGGAACTGTGACAGATAAAGGAGCTGCGGAAGATGTAGATGCGGATCTGAAAGCAGTTATTGAGAATGCGCCGAAAGCAGTTGACGCGAAGATGGACGGACTCAGAGTGGCGGATGCCATTACGGAGATTTTCAATCTCTTCAAGCGCTGCAATAAATATATCGACGAGACAATGCCCTGGGCGCTGGCAAAGGATGAGGCAAAGAAAGACCGTCTGGAGACTGTGCTCTGGAATCTGATCCAGGGAATTTCAGCGGGAGCTGAGCTCCTTAAGTCCTTCATGCCGTCCACCAGCGAAAAGATCCTTGCTCAGCTCGGCGGAGGACATGTGACAGATAAGCCGGAGATCCTCTTCCAAAGGCTGGATCTTGAAGAAGTTATGAAGAAGGTGGAAGAACTCCACCCGGCAGTAAAAGAGGATGCAGACGAAGGAACAGCAGACGCGGACGAAGCCCAGGAGGTAATTGATATCGAGCCGAAAGAAGAGATTACATTCGACCAGTTCGGAGCAATGCAGTTCCAGGTGGGCGAGATTATCGCGTGTGAGGAAGTGAAGAAATCAAAGAAGCTCCTCTGCTCCCAGGTGAAGATCGGAAGCCAGGTAAAACAGATCGTATCCGGAATCAAAGCACATTACACTCCGGAGGAGATGGTAGGCAAAAAAGTAATGGTGCTGGTGAACTTAAAACCGGCGAAGCTGGCGGGAGTGCTCTCGGAGGGAATGCTCCTCTGCGCAGAGGATGCAGATGGAAATCTGTCCCTGATGGTGCCGGAGAAAGAAATGCCGGCGGGCGCGGAGATCTGTTGAGGCGTAGCAGCTATTTAGTGCACTAACATTTGACGTTGGATTATGTCCGGAAGCGGGGCAGATATTTAGCAATACGTATTCTGATGAAGGGAACAGGCGTTACATGCTTCTTCCCAGATTCCTCCAAAGGCGCATGTCCCTCCTGCCCCTTCCTCAGAAAGTATATCTCAATCGTCCGCTCCGCTTCCTGCACAGTTCCTGTCGGAAATGTCATTGCCTAAATAGGCTGACAAAGGCAGAAATGGCGCGGCTTGAGGGCTGTTGATTTCGAAAAGCCTTCCGGCCGCGCCTTACTTCTGGAAGCTATATATTCATTAACTTCCGGCTTGGAAAAACCAGAAAACAGCCCCATTTCGAGAAAAATTCTGCGGAGATGGAGGATGAAGACGGGTGACTTCGGAAGGGTATTAGGGAAACTTGAAGTTCCGGTTGCGGATGTTGGGGCAGACGGTGAGATTGTCTGAGCGAAAGCGAGTTGCTCACCGTCTGTCCCTGCTTTTAATCCGTAATAGGAACTTCTTAGTTTCCCTTATTCCCTGGAGCGGATCCCGTCTGCGTCCTCCATCCCCGCGGAATACGTTTCAGAATAGCATCTGTTTTCGGACGTTTTGAATTCGGAAGTTATTGAACTTTATAGCTGAAATTATGTGAAAGACCTTGACTTCCCCATACCCACCGTGGTACAATACTACGGCGAATGGAAGTTAGGTCTTTTTTTTATGCCTAAAAATCGGCGGTTTTCGCAGCCGCCAGTAACAAGCAGATGAATAAAGAAAAGCGAGGTGGAAGTTGTGCGCACAAGAATTACTCTGGAGTGTACGGAGTGCAAGCACCGTAACTACAACATGACAAAGGACAAGAAGGCTCATCCGGATCGTATGGAGACCAAGAAGTACTGCAGATTCTGCAAGTCACACACAATGCACAAGGAAACAAAGTAGTCGTCGGAAGGAAGTGGACCAATGAGTGAAAAACAGAAAACTCAGAAAAAGAGCTGGTTCAAGGGGCTTCATGCAGAGTTCAAGAAAGTCATCTGGCCAGACAAAAAGACACTTGCAAGACAGACCACGGCAGTTGTTGCTGTTTCCATATTGCTTGGAGCGGTGATCGCTGTAGTTGATGTGATCCTGAGATACGGGATTGATTTACTGGTGAAATAGTTGGCCGCAGCAGAAAGGTGATTTTATGTCAGAGGCAAAATGGTATGTAGTTCATACCTATTCCGGGTATGAGAACAAGGTGAAGGCGAACATTGACAAGACGATCGAGAACCGACATCTGGAAGACCAGATCCTCGAGGTTCGTGTTCCGCTGGAGGAAGTGACTGAGCTCAGAAATGGCGTTCAGAAAGCGGTGCAGAGAAAGATGTTCCCGGGCTATGTGATGATTCATATGATCATGAATGATGACACATGGTACGTGGTGAGAAATACCCGTGGAGTGACCGGGTTTGTGGGACCCGGATCCAAGCCGGTTCCGCTTGAGGAGAGCGAGATGGAGAATCTCGGAATCAAACACGACAACGTTGTTGTCAACTTTGGCATCGGAGATACGGTCGTTGTCTTAAGCGGTGCATGGGAAGGCACTGTGGGCGTTGTGCAGAGCATGAACGAGCAGAAGAAGAGCCTGTCTATTAATGTAGAGCTGTTTGGCCGCGAGACTCCGGTTGAACTTGGTTTTTCAGAAGTGAAGAAAATGGATTAAAAGATGAGTGGGAGGGGAACATCCCCGCAGGTACCACAAGGAGGTAATTGAAATGGCAAAAAAAGTAGAAGGATATATCAAATTGCAGATTCCGGCTGGAAAGGCAACTCCGGCACCGCCGGTAGGTCCTGCGCTTGGACAGCACGGTGTAAACATTGTTGAATTTACGAAGCAGTTCAATGCCAGAACAGCAGATCAGGGCGACCTGATTATCCCGGTTGTTATCACGGTATACAATGACAGAAGCTTCAGCTTCATTACAAAGACACCGCCGGCAGCAGTTCTGATCAAGAAGGCATGTAAGATCCAGTCCGGATCAGGCGTGCCGAACAAGAATAAAGTTGCTACAATCACAAAAGCTCAGCTTCAGGAGATCGCTGAGATGAAGATGCCGGACTTAAACGCAGCATCTGTAGAGGCTGCAATGAGCATGGTTGCGGGAACATGCCGCTCCATGGGAGTTGTTGTAGAGGAGTAGAGCACCTGGCGATACCCTGGCACCTGGCAATGTGTTATGCGTGTTAAGCGCATGGTTTTGCATTGACCGGGCAGCATGATTTGAGTTCTCTTCGGTTTTCTTTTATCCGGTGTCCTCGGGAAAGAGAGGGCTGATGAGACTATGCGAAGTAGATTCACAGAAGTGGGAGGGACAAATCCCGCCAATACCACAAGGAGGTTATTGTAAAATGAAACGAGGAAAGAAATATATCGAAGCT
>JAHZHF010000061.1:743-5075 GCA_019420405.1 Clostridiales bacterium | reverse complement strand
AATACCACAAGGAGGTTATTGTAAAATGAAACGAGGAAAGAAATATATCGAAGCTGCGAAACTGATCGAGAAAGGAAATCTTTACGATAAGGAAGAAGCAGTTGCATTAGTGAAAAAAGCAGCAACAGCAAAGTTTGATGAGACAATCGAGGCTCACATCAGAACAGGATGTGACGGACGTCACGCTGACCAGCAGATCCGTGGTGCGGTTGTACTTCCGCACGGAACTGGTAAGAAGGTTCGTATCCTTGTATTTGCAAAGGATGCAAAGGCAGAGGAAGCAAAGGCAGCAGGCGCTGACTTTGTAGGCGGAGATGACCTGATCCCGAAGATTCAGAACGAGGGATGGCTGGATTTTGACGTAGTTGTTGCTACACCGGATATGATGGGAATCGTTGGACGTCTCGGACGTGTTCTCGGACCGAAGGGTCTTATGCCGAACCCGAAGGCCGGAACAGTTACAATGGACGTAACAAAGGCGATCAACGACATCAAAGCTGGTAAGATCGAGTACAGACTTGACAAGACAAACATTATCCACGTGCCGATCGGTAAGGCTTCCTTTACCGAGGAGCAGTTAGCGGACAACTTCCAGACGCTTATCGATGCAATTAATAAGGCTAGACCGGCAGCGGTTAAGGGACAGTTCCTTAAGAGCGTGACTCTTACATCAACAATGGGCCCTGGCGTGAAGGTTAACCCGACAAAGCTTGCATAAATAGTTTATACAGACAAAAGAAAGAGAAAAGAACAGGTGTGGTTTTGCACTGTTCTTTTCTCTTTTTTTGCGGCAGTTCAGCTTACTGTTATCTTTTTACATATTATCGTTCATGATATTTCTCAAATGAAAATAAACAGTATTGATGGAAATATTCAGCCCGTCTGCAACCAGCTCGACAGCATTTTTGATATCAAAAACCTTATGTCGGTAAAGGATGCGGATCACTTCCTTTTTCTTCTGGTGCTTTGGAATAGCCGGATTGGTCATGACCTGTTTTTTGGCTTTTCTGAGTTCAGCATCTACGGCAACCGGGTTTGTAGCAAAATTTTCTGAGGCGTAAATGGAGGTTTCCTGCGGAATCATATCTGAAACCAGATTGAGGAACGGAGTGCTGAGATACAGATTAATGCAGATCAGCCCGATGATCCGGCGGTTTTCTCCACGTATGGCAATCGTAGATGATTTGAGCGGTTCTCCCAGTTTGTTTTTTGAATAATAGGAATAGTGATTTTCTGATCCGTTTTCAGACTCCAGTTTCTTCAGCCACTTGACGGCAAGGTCTGTGATGGGCGCGCCGATCTCGCGGCCGGTGTGAAATCCGTTGGCAATCTCGATCACAGAGTGCTCCGGATCTTCAAGGCTGTGAAGGACGATTTCATACGCAGAACCGAGGTAAGCGGCCAGAGCCTGTATCGTGCTCCTGTAAGAATCTAAAATGATCCGGTCGTGTTCGGTTAATGTGATTTTGTTCAGCATCAGTGCTCCTCCTCGGAAGTTAAGTAAATTCGATTTAATTATACTCCATATTATTTTAGTCGGCAAACGAATTGTGGCCGGCTGAAACAGACGATTATCAAAAAGATGGAGATATCGTCAATATAACTAAATTCGATGTCTGTTTTTCAACATGTTAAACAAAAATAATTTTTAGCGAAATGTGTAATTGACTATAAATTATTTTAGTTATAAAATAAGAATAAATTCAAGCTGAAAATAAATTCAGCAAAAACTAAAAAGAAATGCAGGAGGTAGAAAAGACATGAAGGTAATTGCAACAGACAAGGCACCGGCAGCGATCGGTCCGTATTCCCAGGGGATGATCGCCGGAGGAATGGTATATTGCTCCGGGCAGATTCCGGTGAATCCGGCAACAGGAGAGATCCCGCAAGATATTACGGCTCAGGCGGAGCAGAGCTGTAAGAATGTGGCGGCAGTGATGGAGGCGGCCGGAACGGATATCTCTAAAGTGGTAAAGACGACGTGCTTTATTTCGGATATGAAAGATTTTGCGGCTTTTAATGAAGTTTATGCGAAATATTTCACTTCCAAGCCGGCCAGGAGCTGCTGCGCCGTAAAGGAACTTCCGAAGGGCGTACTCTGCGAAATTGAGGCGGTAGCAGAGCTGTAACAGGATCAGGAATTCAGTACCTTTGAAAGGAGGACGGTTTTTATGTCAGATATCTTAAAAAGAATGAATCCAGTATTCGCGAAGCTGGACGGAGGATTGTTTTCAACAGCGGAAAAGGCTGACGTAGGCGACGTAGGGAAACGAATGGAAGAGATGGGAGTGGCGATGATGAGTTGGGCCGATCCGTTTAAACCGGATCCGTCTACGCCGGATTCCGTGCTCAAAGCGGCTCTCGATGCGATTAACGAGGGGACGACTTCCCACTATGTGATGCCGATCGGCAGTCCGGAACTGAAAAAGCTGATCGCAGATCGCATTGAGAGAAAATGCGGGCTGAAGTTAGATCCTGACAGAAACCTTATCATTAATTCCGGCTCTGATAACGGACTGCTGTTTGCAATCTTCCCATGGATCTGCCAGGGAGATGAAGTGCTGATTCATGATCCCAGCTATCCGAATAACTTCCAGGACATTGAGATTCTGGGCGGTGTTCCGGTGTCTGTGCCGACATATGAGGAGGACGGCTGGCACCTGCGGATAGAGGAGTACGAGAAAAGAGTGACAGACCGGACTAAGATGGTGCTTCTGACAAATCCGAATAATCCCACCGGCGTCTGCTACACCAGGAAGGAGCTTGAGGATCTGGCGGCGTTCTGCGTGAAACATGACCTGGTATGTGTGGTAGACCAGGCGTTCGAAGATACGATTTTTGAAGGTCATGAGATGATAAATATGGCTCAGATGCCGGGGATGTGGGAACGGACTGTAACTGTGTGCTCCGTATCCAAAGGTATGGGGCTGAGCGGATTCCGTGTTGGTTGGACATATGCGGACGATGTGATCATGGACAAAATGCACGCGTCTGCGGTCAGCATCCAGGGCGCGGCGAGCACGATGGCACAGAAAGCGGTCATGCCGGCATTCCGCAATGACGCCTTCATCAAGGGATATCTTGAAAAATACGAGAGACGCAGAAAATACGGATATGAGCTGTTCAATAAAACGCCGGGCGTATCTGTCCTCATGCCGGAGGCCGGATTCTACTTCTGGATCAATGTGAAAAAACTGGGTTCTTCCGCGGATGTGGTGAACTATCTGGTGAAGGAAGCCCTTGTGAACTGTAACGACGGCAAGTTCTACGGTTCTCAGGGAGACGGATACATAAGGGTAATTTTCGCCGTATTTGCGAAAGACGAGGACTGCTACGCAGCGCTTGACCGTATGGCGGAAGCGTTCCGCAAGCTTGCCGGGGAAAGGGGGATCACAGAGTGAGTGAAGAAAAATATCCCGTAAAATTCCGGGGAAGCAGGTTATTCGCATTTATTCCGATGATCATCTTCCTGGCTTTCTGTATTATTTATTTTGTGGTATTTAAAGTTTTTGACATGAACGCCCTGGCTGTGGGAGGCTTCCTCGGCCTCCTGGTCGGCGCCCTGTTTACAAAAACCTATGATAAATACTGGGATGCGGCTCTGAATGGAATCGCGAGTTCAACATCCATCAGCATTGTCGTGATTCTTTTGTTTATCGGTATGTTTACCAAGCTGATGGCGGTCAGCGGCGTATCTGACGGTTTCGTGTGGCTGGCCTACGAGATTGGCATTGAGGGCGGTATTTTCACCGGATTTACATTCCTTGCGTCCTGCCTGATCGCGACGGCAACAGGCTCCTCGATCGGAACACTGTCTACGGTTTTCCCGATCCTGTATCCGGCCGGCGTCCTGATGGGCGGAAATCCGGGAGTTATTGCAGGAGCGATTCTCTCAGGAGCAATCTTCGGAGACAACCTGGCTCCGATATCGGATGTTACCATCGCTTCTACCACGAACCAGAGATTCCGTAAAAAAGAGGGAAATGCGGATATCGGAGGTACTGTGGCGTACCGCTTGAAATATGCCCTGACAGCCGGAATTATCTCCTTCATTCTCTTCGTAATCTTCGGGGGAGGCGGATCGGCCCACGGCGGTGACGCAGAGGCGATCCTTCAGGAGAGTATGGATCCGAAAGGGCTGATCATGCTGATTCCGGTAGCGTGTCTTTTGCTCGTGTCCATCCGCACAAGGAATATTTTCAAAGCGGTGACAACCGGTCTGGTTACGGGTATTGTGATCGGTATTGCGTCCGGCGCTTTCGGATGGGCGGATATTCTGAGCATTCAGGAGGGGAATCCGGCCGGCTTTATCTATGACGGCTTTGTAGGAAT
>JAHZHF010000061.1:0-733 GCA_019420405.1 Clostridiales bacterium | reverse complement strand
CGATGGGCGTTCTGGAAGAGAGCGGAATGCTGAGCCTGGTAATTGAGAAAATCGGAAGCAGTTCTGTTGCGCGGACCGCAAGAGGAACGGAACTTCTGATTATGATCGGTGCGATGCTGACGACTCTGCTGGTCGGAGGAGTGACCAGTGCCTCTACACTGACATTCGGCCCCATTGCGGATGAACTGGGAGCGAAGCAGGAGATCCATCCTTACCGCAGGGCGAACCTGCTGACAGGATTTGCCAATACGTTCCCGGCGATCCTCCCGTTTATCAGCGCGTTTATTTTCATTTCATTATCCGTGCTGGATCCGATGGTTGCAGAGAGCTCATATCTGCCGTCAGTGTCGCCGATGGAGATATTCTGCGGCGCGTTCTATCCGATGATTCTGTTCGTGGTACTTTTCGTTTCGATTCTTACCGGATGGGATCGGATTTATGAGGGCGAAGGAGGAAAAGCAGTAAAGAAATAAGAAATTATCCTGATCGTTAATACAACTGAATTTAAAGGTGTAAACGTGGGGACTGTCGGGAAATAGATAGTCCAAATCAGGGGCAGATGTGACTCGTGCGAGTCACATCTGCCCCTGAAATTTATCCTATAAAAAGAGAAAAAGATGGCTAACGACAACCATCTTGCTCTCCCGTCCATGTTATAATGGAATTATGCTAAAACAGGATTATTATAACGACTTTTTTGAAATTGGGCAACAGAAAATTAACTTCAGTTTCT
>JAHZHF010000060.1:5427-12908 GCA_019420405.1 Clostridiales bacterium | reverse complement strand
GATACGGATGTTAGGACAGGCGGGGCGCTTGTCTGAGCGTCAGCGAGTTAAGCCCTGGCTGTTCTTGCCTTTAATCCGTATCCGGTACTTTGTAGTTTCCCTTATTCCCTGGAGCGAAGTCCGGAGCCTTCCTCCATCCCCGCAGAATATGTTTGAGAATTGTCCCTGTTTTCGGACGTTTATCATACGGAAGTTAGTGAACTTTACAGCTGCCATCTGAAGATTTCTTTACAGCATCTCAATAAACGCCGCAATTCTTGTATTAAGCTGGGCGATATCTGCCTGGGAATAGTCTGTCTCCACACTGATATACGGGATTCCTTTCTCCCGGTTCACAAACTTGCGGATGCCAAAAGACTCCACGTTGTAAGTATGACATGCCTGGAGCGTCATCTCAACTACTCCGTCCACTTTGTACTCATCGATCAGCCTTCCCAGAAGCTCCAGACGGTTTGGATTTGGCGTCATGACCGAACATCCGATATTCAGATACCTCTCTGCCAGCGCCTCGTATACATCCGGATTTTCTTCGTCTACAAGTTTATCAATGGATTTTGCTCCTGCGCAGTTCTCAAATGTCACAGCAACGGCACCGTTATCCTCAACAGCGCGGATAATTTTCTCTGTCGCTCCGCCGATGGGACATCCTGTGATCAGAATACGGGGCATTTTGTCAAGCATCTTCCCTTGTTCGTACTCTTTTTTCACCTTCTCCACGAGGGCGTCTACTTCTGCAGGAATTGCCTTTCTGTCGAATTTAAATGTACTGCCGTATAATACTTTAAACAGATCATGCCCCCAGATGGGTGCCGGATCATTTTCCATCAGCTTATAAAGTCCTTTGAGAGAAGTTTTCACTTCATTGTTGATCCGGATCGCCTCACGGATCTTTTCTTCTGTGATTGTGACGTCAAACTTCTTCTCCAGATATTCTTTGAAACGGATAATCTCACTCTTCCAGAGCTTCAGCGCCTCTTTTCCCTGGGTGTTCGGAAGCTCCATGACAAACACGTCTTTAAATTCAGACATATATTCATACATCTTTTTCTTGCCGTCGCAGGTTGTCTCTCCCACAACTACGTCTGAGAAGTAGAAGAATGGACATTTATCTGTCTTTGCGAATCCATAGCTGGACTTAATGAGCGGACAGAGGTTCTTCGGAAGATCCTGCTCCGCCGCCGGAATCGTTTCATCGGATGTGGAGCACAATCCCACTGTTGCAGCGCCCATAGCCATAGCAATCTCCTGGGGAAAATAGGTACAGTAGGCTCCCACAATAGGAATCCCCTGCTCTTTCAGCTTTTTCACTCCGAGAAATGAGTTCTTCCTCTGTTCTGCAAATTCTTCAAATACTTCCGGCAGTTCTTTAATCAGTTCCATTATTTTCTCCTTTCATACTTTTCTTCCGCAAGGAGGGACGCTCCCAACGCTCCTGCGTATCTTCCATAGTTTTCTGAGCGGACAGTTCTCTCGATCTTCTTTGATAAGATGTCTGCAAAATATGCATTTCCGCTCAATCCACCCGTGAGGATCACATGCTCCGGGAGATTTTTCCTCAGGGCAAGCTGGGCGACCTTGGCAGCCACAGAATCCACAACGCCGGCCGCAATAGCTTCCCTCTTTCTTCCTTCACCGATGTAATTAATCACCTCTGATTCTGCGAACACCGTGCACAAGGAGCTGATTGAGATCGTCTCTCCCTGCGCCGCAAGGTCAAAGAGTTCCTCCAGTGTCACACCCAGGCGGTTCGCCATGATCTCCAGGAATTTCCCTGTGCCGGCAGAGCATTTGTCGTTCATAAGGAAATCCTGCACCATACCATTTTCAATCAGGATGACTTTCGTGTCCTGTCCGCCCACATCTATGACTGCACAGTTTCCGCCACCCAGTTCCCGGCCGCCTCTTGCATGACAGGTAATCTCGGTAATGCATTTATCCGCATATTCCACTGCGGCTCTGCCATATCCTGTTGCCACGACCTTTACCGCGCTATCTTCCGTGTTGATCCCCCGGCTCATTAATCTTTCCCGGATCGTCAGCGCAGTCTCTTTGCTGTTCCACCCTGTAGGCATGATAAACTCAAAGTTTTCCTGACCTCTTACAGCCACCTTTGCAGCCGTAGAACCAATGTCAATTCCTATGTAATACATACACAAGCCTCCGTAAAACGGTAAAAATAATTCCCTGCTTATAAACATATCATGCTTACAAACAGGGAACAATTCCAGAACTCAAATTGACGATTGAACTTTCTGATAATTCCTTTTTATTTATTTGTGTTATCTATATCCCGCCAAACTGCATTGTCTGCAATCCTGCAGTCCATTTACACGCCGAAACATCCGCCGCCGATAAATTCTCTGAGCAGGGAATTGGCAGGTACATATTCGCTTCCGATTCCAACAAAATAGTCGAAAAACTTCAGCAGTCTCTTCGCCTCCAGATATTCTTCCGAATCCTTATCAACTCCAAACAGAAGCGGCTCCACATACTGTTTCAGCACGGCCAGCTCATAGAGCAGGGACGAGTTGAACATAACGTCCGCCTGCTCCTGGAATGGAAATATATTCTCCTCCTCTCCTCTTCTGACCGACGGCCACATGGATATCGTGCGCCGGGCGGAAGCCCCTCTTGTGCGCGCATCTCTCACCAGTCTGCGGATCAGGCGTCCGTCCGTGGAGGGAATCCGGTTATGCTCGTCGATATTCAACTGCGTCAGGGCGCTGATGTAGATCCGGAATTTATTCTCCTCCTTCATCGCCTCCGTCAGTTTCGGATTCAGACAGTGAATGCCTTCAATCACAAGAATATCCTGCTCTCCCAGTTTTTTCGGCCGGCCCTCATATTTCCTCTTTCCGGTCTTGAAGTCAAATACAGGGAGATATACCTCCTCGCCCCGCAGCAGAGCCTCCATGTCCTCATTGAACTTCTCGATGTCAATAGCCTCCAGGCACTCGAAATTATAGTTTCCGTCCTTATCCCGCGGAGTATGCTCCCTGTCCACGAAATAATTATCCACTGCGATCGGATGCGGCTTTAATCCGTTTACCCGGAGCTGGATGGAGAGTCTGTGGGAAAATGTTGTTTTCCCCGACGAGGACGGTCCCGCGATCAGGATAAACCGCGCCCCTTCTCTGTCTGCGATCTGCTTGGCAATCTCACCGATCCTTCTCTCCTGATGGGCTTCCTGTACAAGCACGACCTCCCGCATATCATTTTTCGTAACCATATCATTCAGCGCGCCTACCGTGTCAATATCCTGGCAGTCGCCCCACCGTACCGATTCCAAAAGCACATGAAACAGCTTGGGACTCGGAGAGAACTCCGGTACCGTCTCCGGATTTTCCTTGGTGGGCATCTGGAGCACAAAGCCGTCTCCGTACAGATAAAGGGCAAAATATTTCAGACATCCCGCATCCGGAACCATATACCCATAATAGTAATCTTCAAACTCATTGATGCTGTAAATATTCACTTTGGATACTCTGCGGTACTCAAAAAGACGTTCTTTGTCATACATTCCGTGCCTGTGGAACATCTCCACTGCATCATCCGTATGCACACTCTTCTTGTCGATCGGAATCCGTTCTCTGACGAGCTCATGCATACGCGCCGTCACCTTTTCCAGGAATTCACGGTTCAGCTCGACATCCCCCTCTACCGTACAGTAATACCCTTTATCCACGGAGAAATGAATCCGCACTCTCTCGATCCGGTCATGTCCTGCTACATCATGAGCTGCTTTCACAAGAAGGAAACACATACTTCTCTTATACGTCTCATGTCCGATCCGGTCAGCCGTAGTGATAAACCGGATGGAACAGTCCTCCTCCACCGTCTTTCTAAGCTCCTGAAGACGAAATCCCTGCACATAGACAAGTACAATCTGATGCTCGTATTCCGGCTGAAACGCTTCTGCTATCGCCTGGTACGGCGTGCCTTTGGGATACTCCCGTGTGCTGCCGTCCACTGTAACTTTGCACAACTGTTCTGCCACCTTCATACCTCCTGATGCTCTCATCTGCTATTTCATGCTCTCGGTATCGGATAACACTTGGAAAGGATGGATCACCGGCGAAGTTATCACTTCAAGCGCCGGAAGCTTATCCTCCAGGAACCGCTTCATATCCTCTATAAATATATATTCTGTTCCATAATGGCCCGCATCAATCACTGCCAGTCCCTGTTCCACTGCATCCAGTCCGTCGTGATGGCCGATATCGCCTGTGATCAGCACATCCACACCCTTTGCAATGGCTTCCGGGATCTCTGATTTCCCCGATCCGGGCGAAACAGCAGCCCGGGATACGGTCGAGTCAAGATCACCAAACACCTTCACGCTCCCCAGTTCCAGTTTATGCTTTACATATCTGCCACATTCGCCGAGCGTCATGGGATGTGGGAGCTTTCCTGCTCTTCCGATTCCCTCTTCCTTCCCGTCCTTTTCCATTGTCACGTCCAGGATCTCCGTGTCCTCAAGCCCGAGGATCTTCTCCGCCAGCTCCGCCATACCCAGCACATCATAGTTTGTATGCATGGCATAATAGGAAATGTCATTCTGAATCAGCTTCACCACCCTGCGGCTCACAAAATCTTCATCCGTCACCCGTTTAAGAGGCGAGAAAATCAGCGGATGATGTGTAATCAGCATATCCGCTCCGGCAGAAACCGCTCTGTCGATCACCGCATCTGTCGCATCCAGCGCCAGGTACACCCGGTTCACTTCCTTTTCCGCCCTGCCCGCAAGCAGACCGACATTGTCAAAATCAAGCGCCGCTTCCCTCGGATAGGCGGCCTCAATCACCTGTATAATCTCTCTGCACAGCATAGTAATCCATCCCCTTTCCGGCATATTCCAGCTCTTCTTTCAGTTCCATAATCCTCTTTTCCGCCCTGTCTGACGCTTTTTCTTCCAGCTCGGAGAGGATCTGCTCCTTGATCTTGATCTCCCGAAGAAGGTACTCTCTCAAAACCGGGTGGCGGCTTTCAAGGAGCAGCCGTCCGTACCGGAGCTCCGTTTCACTCCATGACGCCCGGCATGACTCCTGCCTGTCCCCCGGGTTTTCCGGGGCCTCCTCCCCTTTCTGAGGCGGTTTCACCTTCATCATCGGATAGTATTTCCCGTCTTCCTCTACCATATCTTCCCGGATAAACAAAAAACCTTCCTCCAACAGAAAGGCCCTCACTTTTTCAATCTCTGACTGGGGCTGCAGGATACACTCTTTCAGAGTGCTGACAACTGCCGCTCCTTCTTTTAAAATGCGGATCGTAAGTCCGCCTCCCATCCCGGCGATCACCGCCGAATCAGCCTCGCCGCACTCAAGGGCGGAAAATCCGTCGGAAAGACGCGTCCGGATCTTTCCCTCAAGTCCGTGCGACCTGATATTCTCCGCGGCGCGCTCCAAGGGGCCCCGGTTTACATCCATCGCAACAGCGCCCGGTACCGTTCCCCTCTCCACAAGGGAAATCGGAATGTAGGCATGGTCCGTTCCGATATCCGCCACTGTATATCCGGCGGTCACGAGTGACGCAACCGCCGTAAGTCTTTTTGATAAATCCATCCTGATCCTTTCTTCTGCCGCCGCTGTTTTCCTCATATGCTGGCACGTCGCGCTCTTCCGTTCTGCCCGCGCCATTCGGAAAACCGCACTCCGTGCTTACTGCGGCTCACGCCGCTGTTTTCCTCATATGCTGGCGCTCTCCTCATGTAGTGATATGGACAAAAACTCATGCAAGCATGGTTTTACGTCCATACCACTACATGGCAGAACTGGTTAGTCTAAATAGTCCCTCAGTTTTCGGCTGCGGCTGGGGTGGCGCAGTTTTCTCAGCGCTTTTGCCTCGATCTGGCGGATACGCTCTCTTGTAACGTCGAACTCTTTTCCGACTTCTTCCAGCGTCCGCGCGCGTCCGTCATTCATGCCGAATCTTAAGCGGAGCACCTTCTGCTCACGCTCTGTCAGGGTATCGAGCACTTCGTCAAGCTGCTCTTTTAACAGCGTCTGAGCCGCCGCTTCCGCCGGAACCGGTACGTTATCATCCTGAATGAAATCGCCCAGATGGCTGTCCTCTTCCTCTCCGATCGGAGTCTCCAGAGATACCGGCTCCTGAGAGATCTTCAGGATCTCACGGACACGCTCTACAGGCATGTCCAGCTCTTTTGCGATCTCCTCCGGCAGAGGCTCGCGTCCCAGTTCCTGAAGGAGCTGTCTGGATACCCGGATCAGCTTGTTGATCGTCTCGACCATATGCACCGGAATACGGATCGTCCTTGCCTGATCCGCGATCGCCCTCGTAATCGCCTGGCGAATCCACCATGTAGCATAGGTACTGAATTTATATCCTTTGTGGTAGTCAAACTTCTCTACCGCTTTAATAAGTCCCAGGTTGCCTTCCTGAATCAGATCGAGGAAAAGCATCCCTCTTCCCACATATCTTTTGGCAATGCTGACGACGAGACGCAGGTTCGCCTCTGCAAGCTCTTTCTTTGCCTCCTCGTCTCCCTCTTCCATCCTCTGAGCCAGTTCAATCTCGCGCTCCGCGCTCAGAAGGGGAACTTTTCCGATCTCTTTTAAATACATACGCACCGGATCTTCGATACTCACACCTTCGGGAACCGACAGGTCGATATTCTCCATATCCACCTCTTCTTCGTCCCCGATGACATCATCGATATCTATATCCACTGTATCGTCCACATCCCCGCTGATCCGGAGCACGTCGATATTGTTGGCCTCCAGATAATCGAATACTTTCTCCATCTGGTCCGTATTCAGTTCCATATCTGCAAAGAAATCATTGATTTCCTGAACTTCCAGCACGCTCTTTTTCTTCTTTCCCAGTGCAACCAGGTCTTTCATTCTTTCCAGAAATTTCTGTGTGTTTTCTTCCATGCGTCCATCCTTCCTTCGCCGGCGCAAAAGCGCGGGCTATCTTGTTTTATTTTATCCTTGATCAATAGAAATATGCAGTGTCTTAAGCTCCTCGAGCCTCCGTTTTTCCTCCATGAGATGCTGCAGTCCGGCCATATCCGTAGGGTCCAGGTTTCTCGACTTCTCACTGATACTGTGGGCTTTCACGCGGAGAATGATTTCCTTGAGTGCCTGCTCCTCCTCCTGCTTTGTCTTAAGCTGCCGGATCTTCGTGTGAAACAGCGACGCCGCCTCTCTGTGCTCTTCCTCTGAGGTAAAGTGGTTTAAGATCTCCGCCGGATTGAGCCTGCCGTTCTCATACTGTTCGTAGAGCAGTCCGGCAACCTTGCGGTAGATCTCCCCGGTAAAATCATCCGGGTGGATCAGCCTGCTGATTTTCCCGTAGAGCTTCTCATCCTCAATCATCCAGGTCAGCAGCGCTTTCTGGGAAGTGAGGATGCCGTCCTCTTTCTGCGCCGCAGCGCCTTCCGCTTTCTTCGGCCTTGCCACGGGCTTCGCCATCCCTGCGCTTACATCCATCTTTGTAACCAGCTTCTCCAGGCTTTCCCT
>JAHZHF010000060.1:0-5417 GCA_019420405.1 Clostridiales bacterium | reverse complement strand
TATGTAATTATTCCGCTCCAGCTCGTCCTCAAACGTAAGCAGGCGCCTCGCCGCCTCCCGGAAAAATTCGGTCTTGCCTTCCGGTGAGGCCATGTCGTAGTCCCGCTCCAGCATCTCCAGGCTGAACATAAAACCGTTCCGGGCTTTCTGAATCCGGTTTTCGTACTCCTTGGCGCCCAGATTTTTGATAAATTCATCCGGGTCTTTGTACGGGTCCATCCGGATCACCTTCGCGGATATGCCGGCGGACTTAAGAATCGGAACCGCTCTCAAAGCCGCCTTCGTTCCCGCCTCATCGCTGTCGTAGGTCAGGTACACCTCCTGCACATACCTCTTGATCAGAGAGGCATGTCCCGGTGTAAGCGCTGTTCCCAGTGACGCCACCGCATTGGTAAATCCGGCCTGATGAAGAGAAATCACATCCATATACCCCTCACAGAGAAGGAAATACGGCTTTCTCGACGTTCTTGCACGGTTCAGTCCGTACAGGTTCCTGCTCTTGTCAAACACTACCGTCTCCGGGGAATTGAGGTACTTCGGTTTCGCATCCCCCATCACTCTTCCCCCGAATCCGATCACCCGGCTGTTCACGTCCATAATCGGGAAAATCACCCGGTTCCAGAACTTGTCATACACACCCTGGCGTTCATCCGTGTTGATCAGCCCCGCCTGGCGGATCAGCTCCTCACTGTAGCCCTTTCCCCTGAGATACTTGTACAGATCATCGCTGAACTTGTTGGAGTATCCCAGGCCAAAGGCGGTGATCGTCTCATCCGAGAGCCCGCGGTTTTTCAGATAGGCATACGCCTGCTGCCCCCGCTCAGACTTGAGCTGAACGTAGAAATACTTCGCAGCCGTCTTGTTTACCTCGAGAATTGATGCTTTCAAATCTGCCTTTTCTTTTGCCTCTTTTGAGTATTCCTGCTGCGGAAGCTCAATTCCGGCCCGGTCGGCAAGAAACTTCACCGCTTCCACGAAAGAGAAATTCTCATACTCCATCAGAAATGTAAATACATTTCCTCCCGCCCCGCATCCGAAGCAATAGTACATCTGCTTCTGCCTGCTCACGGAAAACGACGGAGATTTCTCATTGTGGAACGGACACAGCCCGAAATAGGAACTACCTTTCCTCTGCAGCCGAACATAGCCGGATATCACATCTACTATATCATTTCTTGTTCTTACTTCTTCAATCAGCTCGTCTGAATAGTACATGTACGCCCTCCATAAAAGAATACCCTATTTTATATATTCGACAAAAGTTTTTACTTTCCTTTAATTTTTTTCCATTTTATCTGCTCCACGCCTCCGGCACGAAGAAATCCTGAAATTTCTTTACTGCGTACGGGTCTGTCATTCCCGCAATATAATCACACACCACCTGCTCCCTGCTCACATTTGTATCCGTGAGTGCCCGCTGAAACAGGAGTGGAAGTGCTTCCGGATGCTTCATATAGTAACCGAACAGCTGCTCAATCATATGTACCGCCTTATCCTCCTCCCCTTTTGCCTTCGGATTCAGATAGACGTTCTCAAACATAAACGCCCTCAGATCTGCCATCGCCCGCTCTACCTCGGGTGACATGCGGATCTCCGGTCTCTCCATACTGTTTGTAACCACATCGTGAATCAGCCGGTTGAGACGCGCCTTGCACGAATTTCCCAGAACCCTGCGGATGTCCGCCGGAATATCCTCTTCCGTCAGTATCCCGCCCCGGATCGCATCATCCATATCGTGATAAATGTACGCCAGCTTATCAGACAGCCGTACCACCCATCCTTCCAGGGTGTGCGGAGTCCCCGCCGTCTGATGATTCAAGATGCCGTCCCGCACCTCCCAGGTCAGATTCAGCCCCCGGCCGTCCTTTTCTATCCGGTCCACTACTCTCAGGCTCTGCTTATTGTGCGAGAAATGATACACCGTATTCAGCGCCCTCTCCCCGGCATGTCCAAATGGCGTATGCCCCAGATCATGTCCCAGGGCGATCGCCTCCACCAGATCTTCATTGAGCCGCAGCGCCTTAGCGATGGTCCTCGCATTCTGCGAGACTTCCAGCGTATGCGTAAGACGTGTCCTGTAATGATCCCCTCTCGGGAGAAGAAACACCTGTGTTTTCTGTTTCAGCCGCCGGAATGCCTTGCAGTGCAGAATCCGGTCCCGGTCCCTTTGAAAGACCGGGCGGATATCGCACTGAGGTTCCTCCCTCACCCGCCCCCTGGAATCTCTGCTCCTGGCAGCATACGGGCTTAAATATTCAAGTTCGCGCTCTTCCAGCTGTTCCCTGATCGTCATATTCCTTATTCCTCTTTCAATCTCTTTTCAATTGCGTCCACAACCGTTTTCAACACTTTGATGCGGGCATAATATTTATCATTTCCCTCTACGACTACCCACGGCGCATAGTCTGTGGATGTGCGCATAAGCATCTCGTTTACCGCTTCTTCATACTGATCCCACTTCTCCCGGTTTCTCCAGTCCTCATCCGTGATCTTCCACTGCTTCTCCGGGTTCTCCTGACGCTCAGTAAAGCGCTTCTTCTGTTCATCCTTGTCAATATGCATCCAGAATTTGATCACAATCGCACCCGCGTCGTGCAGGTCTTTCTCCATATCATTTATCTCTTTATAGGCCCGCTTCCACTCCTCCGTGGTGCAGAATCCCTCGATCCGTTCCACCATCACACGGCCGTACCATGTGCGGTCAAAGATCGCCACATGCCCGTCTTTGGGCATCGCTCTCCAGAACCTCCACAGATAGTGATGCGCCTTTTCAATGTCATTCGGAGATGCAGTGGGGTTCACGACATAACCCCTGGGGTCCATTTTCTGAGTCAGACGCTTGATCGCGCCGCCCTTTCCTCCGGCGTCCCAGCCCTCGAATCCAAGTACGACCGGAATTCTCCTGCGGTAGAGTTCTCCGTGCAGCTTCTCCATTTTCTTCTGGAGCTTATCCAGCTTTTCCTTATATTCCTCTCTTGTATAACTGAGGGAAAGGTCAGCGCCGGATAGAATGGATACCTGAAGGTCTTTCATCTCCCGGTTCACTTCCTCCTGCTCCCCGTCCACCTGTACTTCTTTCAGTGTTTCTTTCAACGCTTCTTTTTCTTCATTTTCTCTGCGCACCTTCTCGATCTGATCCGCCATAGCCTTGATTACCGTCGTATAGATCTTCACTGTGGCAAACCGCTTATCCATAGACTCAACAATTGTCCAGGGTGCATAATCCGTATCCGTCTGGAAGAGCATGTCCTCCATCATGGCCGCGTACTCATCGAAATGGGCGTTTCTCTCCCTGTCTCCCTGGCTTACCCGCCATGCGCTCTCCTTGTTCTTTGCCAGTTTGTCAAAGCGCTTCTTCTGCTCCTTTTTATCAATACAGAGGAACAGTTTAATGATCAGATTCCCGTCATCCGCAAGCTGCTCCTCAAACGAATTGATCGAGTGGAATGCATCGGAAAGTTCTTTATTCTTCGTCCGCTTCTCAAAGCGGTCGATCAAAACGCGGCGGTACCAGCTCCCGTCAAAAATCGCAATCCTGCCCCGCGCCGGAGTTTTCGTCCAGAACCGCCACATAAACGGATGCATCTGTTCCTCTTCCGTCTCATTTTTAATCGGATGCACCTCAAATCCCCTCGGGTCCATACTCTGAATCAACCGCCCGATCTGGAGTCCCTTTCCCGATGCCCCGAACCCCTCAAACACGATCATGATAGGGATATTCAGCGCCTTGCACTCCCTCTGCAGGCGGCCAAGCTTGGACTCAAGCTGCGGCATCTTTGCTTTGTACTCTTCTTTCGACAATTTTTTTGTGAGATCAACTTTTTCTAACATAATTTTCCCTCCACACATATTATTCTGATATTATCAATCAGTTTAATCAAATTATTGTAATTATATCATATATTCCGTGAAAATGAAGAAATCCGCGGATAATAATCGAAAAAACAGTAACAGTTCAGCCCGCGCCATTCGTAAAACCGCACTTCGTGCTTATTGCGGCTGCCGCCGCTGTTTTACTCATATACGGCGCTCAGCTCATAGGACTGCACGATCGAAAAATCATGCGAGCATGATTTTCTCTCACGGACAGCCCTATGGCTGAACTGCTACAAAAAATACCTGTCACCCCTCATTGAAGGTATAACAGGTATTTATCCGTCTTATTATTCTGTTTTTATTGTTTTTCTCTCTGGACGTCCTCCAGCTGCTTCATCAGGGTACCGACCAATTTCTGGTTTGTGCGGTTGAGCCTCTCGAAAGCAAGACAGAACTCCCGGTTCCTTTCTATGCTTCTCTCCACTTCTATTCTGCTCTCTGCCGTCATTCGTGTATCAGAAAGTTTCAGTATGTAATCCGCCGATACATGGAACATCTTCGAGAGATGAACCAATATATCCACAGGGATCTGTGTTTCCCCTTTTTCTATACGGCTGATCGTCTGCTGGGATACGTTGATTCGTCCGGCAAGCTCTTCCTGGCTGAATCCCTTTTCATTGCGCAGTTCTCTAACCCGGTTATCCACTGTATTTCACACCTTTCAGCGTTATATGTTTTATTCTAGCTGATAAATTCTGACAAAATACTCAAATGCAATGTATCGTGTCACACGTATAATGGGTATTTTTTCCAGAAAAGGTTAAAGAATGGTAAAATAAACGTATTAAAGCTCTTTCTCGGACAGTGGGGGTGTTTATGAAACACAGAAATGCAGTATTCCCGAAAAGGATACCCGCAGAAGAAAACGGAATTCACGACACGGAATATGAAATCAATGAAAATCTGGTCGGTGAGAATATCCGCAGGCTGCGCAGACAGAAAAACATGAATCAGGATATGCTGGCCGCAGAACTCAACCTGCTCCGCCAGACGATCTCCGCCTATGAGCGCGGCGTCACACTTCCGGATCTCTATGTGCTGATCGCTATGGCGGATCTGTTTGGGGTGACGGTGGATGAACTTATAGGAAGGACAGGATATGTTCCCCCTGACGACCAAATCTGATGAAACAAGACTGTACAGCAGTCACCTCACCCACATAAGCAGTCTTGGCTCCGGATTAGCAAAAGAGACTTCTTTCAGCCTTCCAGCTCTTCATTTCTCTCGCCGCTGTCGTAGCTATTATCTGGCTTTTGCGGGATAATCCTTCGGTAATGGTAAACATCCTCTATATCATAGGAATTGTCGGAGCGCTCTGGATCTGGAAAAATCCGAAATCAAAATAAGTTTCTCATAAATAATTTAAGGGCAGTCGAGTTTTATAACTCTTCTGCCCTATTTTTTATTCCAGAACATTTATTTTGGTTACCTTAATGGTTACCTTTTGCAAAAGCAATAAAAAACCCCTTGAAATTCAAGGGATTTCAAATGCGGAAGATGGGACTTGAACCCACACGACACGAATGTCACAAGATCCTTAG
>JAHZHF010000006.1:27119-31525 GCA_019420405.1 Clostridiales bacterium | reverse complement strand
CCCAGATTCCGGAACGAAGCATGGAACTCCTGTCCCTTCATCAGAATACGCGTTATAAAACATCCACTCCGCTTCCGGACGTATTTAGCGTAAACTGTTATTGAACTAAATAGCCTGTCAGTTTTTCGAAAACTGCATCTCGATCTTTGTTCCTTTCCCTGGCTCACTCTCTACGCTCACCTTAGCGCCGTGCAGCAGTGCCCCGTGTTTTACAATCGACAGCCCGAGTCCCGTGCCGCCCCGCTCCTTGGAGTGGCTCTTGTCCACACGGTAGAAGCGCTCGAAGATTCGCTCCTGATGCTCCTTCGGGATTCCGATTCCGTTGTCGGACACACTCACTTTTGCGCCGTCCAGCGTATTTCCCACCCAGACGGTCACACGGCCGCCGTCATTATTATACTTGATGGCATTCTCGCATACATTGTAAATCATTTCGTCCAGAATCTGACGGATCCCAAAGTATTTCACCGATTCTCCTGTCATCTCCATCCGCACGTTTTTCTGGGATGCCTGGGGCGCAAGGCGGCTGATTACCTCTCTCGTCAGGTCGTAGAGATCCACTTCTTCTTTCTCAAGCTCTATTGATTCTTCATCCAGCTTGGACAGCTTAATGATATCTTCCACCAGAGTAATCAGTCTGCGCGCTTCCTTATAGATCCTCTCAGAGAAAAGCGGGATATCTGCCGGACGAACCATGCCGTTCTTCATAATCTCCGCATACCCGGAGATTGAGGTAAGCGGTGTTTTGAGCTCATGGGATACATTTGCAGAGAACTCTTTTCTCATGTTGGAGACAGCCTCTTTTTCCCTGTTCTGTATATCCATTGCAGTCAAAAGCGGGTTCAGCTCCGAGTAGACTACGTTGTCCAGAGGATGCTCAAGATCCAGCTCATTGATCGGTTTAATCAGCTTCTCGGTCTGCCATTTTGCGAGAAAGAGAGCCAGGACTGTCATGAGAACTCCGAGTACACCGATCACCGGTATGACATCCACTGCCGTGCTGACCAGACTGTCCACAGCTCTCGACACTCTGAGCACAGTGCCGTCATCCAGAAGGAGAGCATAATAGTACATATCGGTCTCCACTGTGGCCGAACGGCGGATATCCTCTCCCACGCCGCCGGACAGTGCATCCCGCACCTCTTTCCGCTCACCATGGTTTTCCAGGGTGCTCTCATCCCGGCGGGAATCGTAAAGGACATTTCCCTCCTGATCGATCCGGGTCACTCTTGTCTGAATCACAACTTCGTCCATTTCCTCAAGATACTCCGGACCGGATATATTGATTGCCGTACAGATATATTTTGCCTCCTGCTGGATTTCCGACTGGAGCAGGGACAGATTCCGATTATATAGAATAATCGACAAAATAACATAGAAAAGCACGAGGGTCACCACGAGGATGGCCATCATGCTCTTCTGTATTTTCCGCATCATGCTCTTGGGATTTTTTTCTCTTTTTTTCTGAATCACCTTGTTCATATTATATCTTCCATCTGTTAATTTTCCGTCTGTGAGATCTATACCTCTCAGGCAGCACCGCCGACGCGGTAGCCGACTCCTCTGACTGTCTGGATGATCTCGCCTTTTTCTCCCAGCTTCTGTCTCAGGGTACGGATATGGACATCCACAGTTCTGGTTTCACCGTCAAAATCATATCCCCAGATCTCTGTCAGAAGCTGATCTCTGGTAAGGACAATTCCCTGATTTCGCATCAGCTTTTCCAGGAGTTCGAATTCTTTGAGGGTAAGCGAAATCGCTTTGCCGTTTACCGTGACCTCATGCTTTTTCACGTCAACATGTACTCCGGCTGTCTCCATGTCTGTCCTGTCCTCAATCTTTCCGCTCCGCCTTAGGACCGCTTTAATCCGGGAGACAAGCTCCATCATGCCAAACGGCTTAGTGACATAATCATCCGCTCCGGAGTCAAGGCCCACAACTTTATCATACTCAGATCCTTTCGCTGTCACCATAATCACCGGGATACTTTTCGTTTTTGCAGAGGATTTCAGCTTTTTTAAAAGTTCCAGGCCGTCATCACCCGGAAGCATGATATCAAGCAGTATAAGCTCCGGCGTGTCAAACGCCAGAGCCTCCATAAAAGCAGAACCGTCTGCAAACCCTCTGGCCTTAAGCCCGGTCGTTTCCAGTGTATATATCACAAGTTCCCTGATGTTATCGTCATCTTCCACGCAATATATCATTCTCAGTTCTCCTTTATCCTTTTTATTACTTAACCTTTATTTCTCCATTTTTGAAAGTTCTCAGCTCTCATGGATGATCGCGCTGTCCTTGTGAACGCCTGTGATGGAGAATTCCACCCACTCTGCAATATTGGTCGCATGATCACCGATACGCTCAAGATATTTTGTCACCATGATCAGGTCGAAGATTGCCTGGCCGTTCTCGCCCTTCTCTTCTTTGATGAAATCAATCATCTCATCTTTTACTTCGTCAAAATACAGATCTACTGCGTCATCCGCTTTCATAACATCGCGTGCCAGTTCCAGATCTCTGTTTACATATGCCGTCACACTATTGCGAACCATTTTGCTGACCTCGGACGCCATCGTTCCGATCACCTGAATATTTTCTGCCGTCGCCGCCCATTTCTTTGAAGAAAGAATGATCTCCGCGATATCGGAAGTCTGATCACCGATTCGCTCCATATCCGTTATCATCTTAAGCGCTGCGGAAATTCTTCTTAAATCTTTTGCTACCGGCTGCTGCTGGAGCAGAAGCTTTAAGCACAGACGCTCAATATCTTTTTCAAACTGATCGATCTCCTCGTCCTCTGCGATAATGATTCTCGCCTGCTCCGTACTGCCGTCTTTGAGAGCCTGAGTCGCTTTCGCAATCGCCGTTTCGCAGAGTTCTCCCATATGTGTGAGCTGCTCATCAAGAAGATGAAGCTGCTGATCAAATCTGTTACGCATAATTTAACCGAACCTCCCTGTGATATAATCTTCTGTCCTTTTATCAGACGGTATTGAGAACAATTTCTCCGTATCATTGTACTCTACAACCTCTCCCAGAAGGAAGAATGCCGTATTATCAGACACACGGACAGCCTGCTGCATGTTATGTGTCACCATAACGATAGTATAATCTTTTTTCAGCTCCATCGCAAGGTCTTCGATCTTGGACGTGGAGATCGGGTCAAGGGCAGATGTAGGCTCATCCATGAGGAGTACCTCCGGCTCCACAGCAAGAGCTCTCGCAATGCAGAGCCTCTGCTGCTGTCCGCCTGACATACCCAGCGCGCTTGTCTTCAGACGATCTTTACATTCGTCCCAGATCGCCGCGTTTCTTAATGACTTCTCCACGATGTCATCCAGCTTCGCTTTGGAATGGACGCCGTGCGTTCTCGGTCCGTATGCAATATTGTCATAGATACTCATCGGAAACGGATTCGGCTTCTGGAATACCATTCCAACACGCTTTCTTAACATATTTACATCCATTCCCTTGAAAATATTCTGTCCGTCCAGAAGGATCTCTCCATCGATGCGGCATCCTTCTACAAGATCATTCATACGGTTAATAGACTTGAGAAGAGTGGACTTACCACAGCCGGAAGGTCCGATAAACGCTGTGATTTTATTTGCTTCGATCTCCAGATTTACATTTTTAAGCGCCTTGAAATCACCGTAATATAAATCCAGATTCTTAATACTAATCTTAGACATTTTCATTCCCTTTCTTGATTGGGGACGTAGTAAAAGTGGAATTGACTACGTCCCCTTTCACAGTTTGTTCACATTTATGCTTTCGTAAGTTTTCTCGCAATCACGCTTGACAGCGCATTGATTCCCACTACAAGTACCAGAAGAATCACCGCCGTTGCATATGCCTGATCCATATAAAGTCCCTCACTGGACAGTACATACATATGCAGCGCCAAAGTACGTCCTGATCCCATCACGCTGCTCGGAATCTGAGCCACAGTACCTGATGTGTACATAAGAGCTGCCGTCTCTCCAACGATACGCCCGATTGCAAGAATCACACCTGCAAGCACTCCCGGTATTGCTGACGGAAGAACGATCCGGAACACCGTACGCAGTTTTCCTGCTCCCAGTCCGAAGCTGCCCTCCCTGTAGGAATCCGGAACCGCTTTGAGCGCTTCTTCTGTCGTCCTCATAACCAGCGGCAGAATCATGATCGCCATAGTAAACGCGCCGGCCAGGAGTGAGAATCCCCAGCCCAGAGCATTTACAAAGAAAAGCATACCGAACAGGCCGTACACGATCGACGGAATACCGGAAAGCGTCTCCGTTGTAAGCCGGATAACCTCCACGAATTTATTCCCTCTCTTTGCGTATTCCACAAGGAAAATCGCTGAAAAGATACCAAACGGAACCGCAATCAGCAGGGACAAGAATGTCATAATTATCGTATTAACA
>JAHZHF010000006.1:25921-27109 GCA_019420405.1 Clostridiales bacterium | reverse complement strand
CCGGTACAACCGACGCGTTTTCCGAACTGTATTCCAGAGAAAAAAGCGACGGTGTTAAATGCGGCACACCATTTATCAGAATATAGGCAATCAGAAAAATCAGTACGGCAAATGTCAGGATCGCCGCAAGCATCACGAGCAGCATTATAACAAAAGATCCCGGATGCTTCAGATAGGTTCTGAATTTATCGCCGATTGTTGTCTTATTACTCATGATCCGCCCCCCTCTTCAACAGTGCCACGCTGAAGTTGATAATCAGGATAAACACAAAAAGCACAACTCCTGTCGCAATCAGCGCTTCACGATGCAGGCCGGTCGCATACCCCATCTCGATTACAATGTTTCCGGTCAGAGTACGGATACCCTGGAGAATGCTGCCGGTAAGGCGCGCCTGATTCCCGACGATCATGATCACCGCCATGGTTTCACCGATCGCACGGCCGATTCCAAGCACGATTCCCGCGATCACACCTGACTTTGCCGCAGGGATAATCACACGGAAAATGCTTCTCTCTTTCGTCGCTCCCAAAGCCAGAGAACCTTCATAATAATGAGAAGGAACCGCGCGCATCGCGCTCTCCGTCGTTCCGATAATTGTCGGCAGAATCATCATTCCAAGGATCATAGATGCCGTCAGGATACTGTTTCCATTTCCCGGATTATCTACAATCCCTGCCTTATAGAGCATTGTCCCGAAGTCACGGATAATCGGCACAACCACTACAAGTCCGAAGAAACCGTAGATAACCGACGGGATTCCGGCGAGAAGCTCCGTAGCTGCTTTCAGTGGTTTATAGATCTGCTTCGGACAGTACATTGCCATGAAAACCGAAGTCAGAATCCCGATAGGAACTCCGAAAATAATTGCTCCTGCCGTTACATAAAGGCTTCCGACAATCATCGGGAGGATTCCGAACTGTTCACTGCTCGGCCGCCAGATCTCTCCTGTAATAAATTTTATAAACCCAATTTCGCTCATTGCAGGGATTCCATTTGCAAACAGGAAGATACAAATGAGAGCCACCGCCAGCACTGACGCACATGCGGCAACAAAGAATACTCCCTGCATGAATTTTTCAGTCCATGCTTTTGATTTCATTTTTTCCTCCTAATGAGCCGGGTAGACATACTTCACATCTGCCCGGCTCATACATTCAAAGCGGAAAGTTTTTAATTGTTCTGATTAG
>JAHZHF010000006.1:18378-25911 GCA_019420405.1 Clostridiales bacterium | reverse complement strand
TCCCATGTTGTAACATCGCCGACATAGATTGATTTTACCTGATCTGATGTCATATCATCTGTCGGGTTGTTCTGGTTTACGATTACTGCGATACCGTCTGTAGCGATTACTGTTCCTGTAAGTTCAGCAGCCTCTTCGTCTTTCAGCT
This sequence comes from Clostridiales bacterium, assembly GCA_019420405.1. Lineage (GTDB taxonomy): Bacteria > Bacillota > Clostridia > Lachnospirales > Lachnospiraceae > Mediterraneibacter. The sequence goes on along the minus strand of JAHZHF010000006.1, from coordinate 25,763 downwards.
CTCTGGATGCCATACCGATGTCATAGCTTCCCTCGATTGCAGATGTCATACCTGTTGTTGAATCAGATGTCTGCAGCTCGATAGATGCGTTCGGGTTCACCTCAGCATAAGCCTCGATCAGCTTCTCCATCAGCGGAGACACGGAAGAAGATCCTCCTACTACACAGCTTCCTTCCGGAGCCTCTCCTGCATAAGCCTCTACGTCAGCTACCGGGATATATCCCTCTTCGGAAACAACTGCCTGACCCTCTGTGCTCATGATGAATGCAAGGAAGTCTGTTGCAACCGGGTTGTCAAGATCCGGTTTAACAGCTACGTTAAACGGTCTGGATACTTTATAGCTGCCGTTCTCGATATTCTCTGCAGTAGCCTCTGCTCCGTCAATCTTAACAGCTTTTACAAGAGACTCATCAAGAGAGCCAAGTGAAATATATCCGATCGCGTACTCATTCTCAGATACTGTTGTCATCATAACTGATGTGCTGTTTGTCACCTGCGCGTCAAGTGTTGTCATATCATTGTCGTCTTCATCCACAACACCGAACAGCTCTGTGAACGCTCCTCTTGTTCCGGAACCTTCCTCACGGGATACTACTGTGATTGCGCTTGCCGCATCCCACTCAGAAGAGCTTCCCTCGTCTGTTGAAGCCGCCCCATCTCCCTGAGCGGAAGTGTCACTGCTGCTGCCGCATCCTGCAGCTGCAACTGCCATCATACTTGCTACTGATAAAACTGCGATAAACTTTTTCATTTTCATGGTTTGATAATCTCCTTTTTCAATTCAGGTTATTATGTATTCCGGCTTGCTGCCAGTCTGACGGAATTTCTTTCGTCCGTCAACGGTATTTATCATAAAAAAGAAATGTAAAATGTAAAATCAGCAATATGTTAAATCTGTGTAAAATTACAGAAGTGCCGTATTTTCGGGGTTTTTTGCCATTTTCCCTCGAAAATACGGCACAATATTCAGCAAAACCTACAAATCCTGTATTCTTCACTTTACTTCGGGCACCGCCTGCGGCAGCATCCGTTCCACATCGGATATGCTATCCGAGCAGATACTCTGTCAGGTCCTCCATTGTGTAAAATACTTTATCGGCGCCGGCATCAAGAAACTTTTGCGCCACCTCGTCACATCTGCGGGATTTCTCTTCCTGCGTGAGCGCCTCATACTCCTCAAGCGTCAGTCCCATCTCAGAGCTTCCCACAACAATTCCCGCGGACCAGACGCCCGCATTTCTTCCCTCTTTAATATCAGACACAGTGTCACCGACTTTCAGGACACGGCGCACCTTCTTAATGTCCAGCGCCTCCATGTTGCGGAAAATCATGTACGGATATGGGCGCCCTTTTTGATTTGTGGAATCCGGACTGAACCACACATCCGGCTCATACCCCTTCTCCTTCGCCGCCGGAACCACGATCTCCATCATCTTGTCCGTATAGCCCGTTGTGGAGCCGATCTTAAAACCGTTTCGCCTTAAACGGTTTACGGCCTCCACTACTCCCGGTTTGGGATCTGCATACTGAGAGAGAATGCTTAACAGCTTTTCCTCAAAAATGCCATAGAGTTTCTGAGCATCTTCCTCTTCCGGCTCTTTCCCGTATTTTGCGGTCCAGCACTCTTTGATCCGGTCCATCTTTAACATGGTGCGGATATGATCAATCTTGAGCATTCCCATGGGCTCACGCACTTCCTCCATGGTCGGCTCAATACCAAATTCTTTAAACACTTCCACAAACGCCTGTACCGGCGCCATACACCCGAAATCCACCGTCGTTCCGGCCCAGTCGAAAATCACTGCCTTAATTTTTTTCATGGTTGTACTCCTCCAGAAATTCTTTCATGATCGCACATACTTTTTCGATATCTTCTTCGTAGATCTCCCCGATGTTTCCGATACGGAAAGTCTCAGCTTCTGTCACCTTTCCCGGATAAATCGCATACCCTCTCTCCTTGATGTACTCATACATCTGAGAGAATGTAAAATGGCATTCCTCCGGATAGAAAAACGTAGTGATGATCGGTCCCTGGTGGGTATCGTCAATATACGGACGGATTCCCATTTCCCCCATTCTCTGAATGAGAAGCCGGTTGTTATTCACATAACGGCGGTTTCTCGCTTCAATACCGCCTTCTTCTTCCAGCTCTTTCATTGCCTGGGAAAAAGCGAGAACCACATGAGTCGGGGATGTGAATCTCCACTTTCCGTCCACTTCCATTGTTTTCCACTGGTCATAGAGGTCCAGGGACAGACTTCTCGCATTCCCTGCGCTTGCCTCCAGAAGATCTTTTCTCGCGATTACAAAAGAAAATCCCGGGACTCCCTGAATACATTTATTTGCGCTGCTGACGATGAAATCAATCCCCCAGTCTTTCACAGGGATATCCACTCCCCCAAAGCTGCTCATGGCATCTACGATGAAAACTCTTCCTTTTTCCTTCACCACTTTTCCAACTGCCTCAATATCATTTAAAATACCGGACGTGGTCTCGCTATGTACCATAGACACATGAGTAATCGCAGGATCTGCATCCAGCATCTCAGCGATTTTCTGGGCATTTGGAACCTTATTATAATGTTCATTGTACACATGATACTTAATTCCCGCATGCTCCGCAATGTCCGCCATACGCTCGCCATACGCGCCGTTCGCGCAGATCAGCAGCTCGTCTCCCGGTCCCGGGATACTGGTCAGCACGGACTCCACGCCGAACGTACCGCTTCCCTGCATGAGCACTGCCGTGTACTCATCCGGCGATACGTGCGCCAGCTCAAGAAGTCCTTTCCTGATCTCCTGCGTAATCTTTTTATAATCATCATCCCAGGTGCAGTGGTCAAAAAGCATCTGCTGCTTTACCGTGTCCGTTGTGGTCAGCGGTCCCGGTGTCAGTAATTTGTATGATTTCATGTCAATTCCTCTTTTCTATTTCCTATTTTTCACTTTCTAATTCAGGCTGGCTTTCTTTTTTCCTCAGTTCAGACGCGCCGCTTCTTTTGCTTCTTCTGAGATTGCCTGATGCTGCTCTAAGAGGTCTACTGTCAGCTTCTCCGGGAACACCTGCGGATTTGCAGATTTATTTGCTGCATCTGTAGACTCGCCGTTATACAGCGCATTAGGATAGTAAGACTGCAGTTCTTCACGGCCGTTTTCGATTATGCACTGTGCCATTTCCATTGCAAGCGGATTTGTATTATCTCCTTTATCCACAACTGCAACGGACTCTGTCAGGCTGAAGTTTCCTTCCGCCGGATCAACATAGTCGATAGGAAGTCCGTCGGCTTTGTCTGCAACCGCCTGCTGACGAAGTCCGAAACCGATTGCCACCTCACCTGCACGCACCTTCTTAAGCGGAGCGGATCCGGAATCTTCCAGATGATCTCCTACATTTTCATAAATACCTGTAAGCACATCTTTGGCGCCATCCTCGCCATACTCAGATACAAGTGCCTGTATCAGAAGCCAGGCCGTAGATGATGCGGAAATATCAGTCACAGAAACAAAGCCTTTGTAAACCGGATCTGCCAGATCTGCGATTGACTCCGGCATCGGAAGACTATTCTCCTCCATCATCTCGGTGTTTACAATGATAGTCCCCTCCTGTGAAGTGATCGGAGCACAGTATGGCTCAAATTCATCAATCGTATCTACATCAAAGGTCAGATCCTGGAACATTGAGTTCTGATCCTGAGCGCTTTCTACATAGAATGTGCTCATTGTCACCATATCCGCCTCAATGTCTTTTCCCTCAGCCAGAAGTTTTCCGCCCAGCTCGGAGGTTCCGAATGTCTGGAACATATACTGACCCTCATATCCGTTGCTGTCCAGCGCGTTTTCCATGGCTGTAATCGCTTCTTCATCCGCATTGGAATAAATAATCACCTGCTCATCGGAAGATCCGCTTGTATCACATCCCGTAAGCCCCATTCCTGTCACAACAACTGCCGCTGCAAGTGTAAGTGACGCCGCTCTCTTTAAATTCATCTTTTTCATAACTGTAATTCTCCTTTTATTGTTATATTTCTTAGTACGCGCATCAGTCCGGCCACTCACGGATGAGCACCTTACTATAAATGCGCGCATAAACTTTTAACGGTTTTCAGGCTGCTTTCTTAGCAGAAAAGCGATAGATCTTTGCGGTATTCTGTCTGCTTCGGCTCACCTTTGCAAGTTTCTGGAACACCGCCCTTGCAATCAGGTTCGTAAACAGAATCAAAAGTGACAAAACAAAAATCTCATTAAATTCATTAAAATACTGTAGTTCCTGGATTTTGGTCGTGATGACCATTGTCCTTGCGCCTGCGATAAATACTACGGCGCTGACTGTTACCATTGCATTTACAAAATAGTAGCTGAATACCTCCAGCAGAGTCGACAGTGCATTCGGCGTTACAACTCTGACGATGGTTTTAAGCCAGTTATCTCCCATAAGCATCGCCGTTGTTTCCCAGGATGCATTCATTTTGGAAAGGGAGTTCTTCATCATCAGGTACGGCGTTGAGAAGAAATGTACAATATTACATATAATTATAATCGGGAATGTATTTTGCAGCGGTGTTCCGGTAAATACGAACAGGTATGCAAGACCGATCACCATGCCCGGTATTGTGTTTGTCACAAGAGCAATACTGTCAATCACCTTCTTCAGTCTGCTGCTCACTGTACTTCTCGCAGTTACAAGCGCTCCTCCATAAGAAATCAGTGTTCCTGCAAGAGCTGTAATAACCGCTACCATCACTGAATTCACATACACTCCATAGAGCTGCCTGTCTTCAAACACCGCCTGAACATGCTCCATCGTGAAGTTCATACGGTATGGCCATTCTTCAATAAACGGCGTCACAAACATAACGACGAACATACAGAGTGTACAGACAATAATTGCGCCGCTTAAGAATGCAAATACAACATCCCTTTTCACACCTTTTTTCAGCTCAATAGGCGAAATCTTATTGTAGCGCACATTATATTTTTCCAGTATGTGCAGTACAGTAATGCTTACTACCGACGGGATGATCATTACGAGGGCGACTACCGCACCGTTCCCGAAGTTCGGAATACTTCCCAGCATTTCTTCATATAAAACACTTGCAACTACTTCATACTGTCCGCCCACCGACGCCGGGATACCGAAGTCCGTAAAGCAGAGGAAGAATGTCTGAATAAATGATGTTGCAAGCGTACCAAGAAGCGGAATCAGAATTGTCATTCTGAAGGTCTGCAGCGGAGAATCTCCCATCAGTCTTGATACGATCATAAATCTTTTGTCGATATATCCCATTGCATTATTGATCAGCGTAAATGCAATCGGGAGTGTATACACCACATACCCCAGCAAAAGCCCGTTAAATCCATAGATGTCAAAAAGCTGTCTGCCGAACAGTTTCGTCAAAAGTCCCTGCTTTCCAAAGGAATAGATAATTGCGAATCCATATGTAATTGTCGGAAGCAGCATAGGGAGGATCGCCGCCTTACTGATCAGCCATTTGTATCTTTTTCCAAGGTTCGTATAGTGGATTGCATATGCCAGGATGAACGCCAGCACCGTTGTAATCAGCGCGCTGCATATGGAGATTACCATACTGTTTCCCAGCGCTCTTAAAAATCCTCTCCCTGTAAGTACTTCCACATAATGCGCAAGCGATACGGCTTCACCGTTTCCTGTAAATGACTTCATCAGTACACTGATCATCGGTACTGCGAGAAATCCCGCAAAGAAGACCGCGATCAGCGCAAAGATAACTTTAATCTCTCTGTTCTTTCTCATGTTCCCACCTCATCAGCAGACCTGCGCCTGTTCTGCAAGCTGGCCCGCGAACAGAGTGTAGATATTGTTCTTCTTGATTTCAAGCTGGTTCAGAATAAACTTCTTTACAAAACCATTCTCCGGTTTCTGAATGATTTCCTCCGGTTTTCCAAACTGAGCGATCTTTCCTTCATTAATAATCATTACCCGATTGGAAAGCGTAAGCGCTTCCTCCGGATCATGAGTTACAATAATTGTCGTCAGATTATATTCTCTGGCAATGGTTTTGATCCTGTCTTTAATTGACTCTTTGATCACTCCGTCCAGCGCGCTTAAAGGCTCGTCCAGAAGCAGGATTTTCGGCTTCATTACCATAGTCCTTGCAAGGGCAACCCTCTGCTTCTGACCGCCGGAGAGCTGTCCGATTCTTTTATTCAGATGCTCCTCAAGTCCAAGCAGACTGATCAGGTCCTCCACTTCTTCTTTAGATGAAATTTCTGGATTATTTCTCAATCCGTATGTAATGTTCTGATAGACATTCAGATTCGGAAACAGCGCATAGTCCTGAAAAACGATATTAAATCCTCTCTTTTCCATCGGCACATCTGTAATATCTTCTCCATCAAATACGATCTGGCCGCCGTCTGAATCTACAATTCCCAGAATCAGATTCAAAAGCGTTGTCTTGCCGCATCCGGACGGCCCCAGAATCGATACGATCTCACCGTCTTCGATATTCAGACTGATATCTGTCAGTACCGGTGTTCCATCATAACTCTTCTTCACATTTTTTAACTCTAACATAATACGTGAACTCCTCTTCATAATACCTGATGTTTTGAAGTTTCCGCACAGCCGCATCCGGCGCATCCGGCGTCCGTCCCTCAGGCGTCTCCACCTCTTTGCGGCCTGCATTGGAAATTATAGCGAAGTTCATCCGTCCGTTTCCATCAAAGAAAAATTAAGCCTCTGTAAAGAAAATGTAAACTTTACAGAGGCTTAACATATGTTAAAATGTAGAAATTCTACTGTCTTTTCTTCTTATACAGCGCCTGATCGTACGCCTTTTCCCTGACTACCTTCTCGCACCCGTTCAGTCTGCCCGCATAGAAGCCATAGTCCGAAGATATAATTCCCATATAAATCATATCTACAATCATTATCTGCGGTGTTCTGGAAAAAATCGCATCACCGTACATAAGCTGTTCCTGGCTCGTACAAATCAGAATATCCGCATATTTGCTGATTGTAGAATCTTTAAAATTCGTAAGCGCTATCGTCTGTGCACCTGAGTATTTCGCTGCTTTCAGCGCGTCTACCGTATCCCTGGATTCTCCTGAATAGGAAATCCCCACCGCCACATCTTCTTCCGTCAGGCTTCCCGCCGCGATCTGCTGTAGATAGCAGTCACTGAAATGCCGGCAGGGCAGCCCCAGATAAAGAAGCTTCGTCAAAAGGTCAAGAGCCGTGACCTCCGAATTCTCCACCCCATATATATCAATCAGCCGCGCTTTTGTCAGCGCTTCTACCACTTTCCTGTATATTTTAACCGGAAAGTTTTTCAAAGTTTCCTCCAGCATTCTCTTCGTTGTCATGGTCATACTGACCGGAATCTCTTCCAGCGTCCCGCCAAAAT
>JAHZHF010000006.1:5555-18368 GCA_019420405.1 Clostridiales bacterium | reverse complement strand
TCCTGATCTGTATGATTCCCGCTCTTTGCAAGTTCCGCCACCAGCTGATACCGAAAATCCCTATAGCCCTCAACCCCCAGTGTTTTCAGCATCCTTAAGACAGTAGGCTGGCTGACGCCCGCTTCGTGCGCAAGGCGGTCAATAGACAAGTCCGGTACAAGCCGCATATTTTCCAATATGTAGTCAGCCGCCTTTTTCTCCGATTTCCGAAGGTCTGCGTATTTCCCCTCAATCCGCTGTTTCATGTGATTGTTCATTGCTGTTTTCTGCAGAGCTTCCACACAATTTTGTAGAATCTCTACAGATTGCCCCTCCTGTGAATGATGAATTTCTTTGAAGGTATTATAACAGAGGGGCATGCGGGGACGCACGCCGTATCATGTTAAATGTTTGTAAAGCGGCCCGGACGGCTCATCTGTCTATATTTGCGCGAATGCAGTCCATCATTATGTTTGTCTGAAGCAGCTGGTAATTGGCTTTAATTTTATCTGATATGTATTCACACATCTCGGAGCTCAACCCGGTTTCTGTCTGCAGATCCCGATTGATTGCATTCTTTGTGAAGTGCCTGCTCACATAATATTCTACAAGTCCGGCCAGCGCTCTTGCTGTATCAAAAAACGCTTCCGGCGTCTCAAATCCGTATTGGCTATATGAATTTGTAAATTGAGGATCAAAGTACAAAATTGTATTATCAAAATAAAAGTCTATAATCTTTTTCGCCTGCTTATCATTTTCTTTTTGCAGGTCTCTGAAATAAGAAAAGATAAAAAATATTTTCAAAGATCGTTTCACCTCTTCCAGAAACCAGCTCTCCGGCTCTCCCACATACTCTTCAATGATTGTCTCCGCCGCCCCTGCATCCTTTTTATAAGCTTCCCTCGCAGCCGGAAAAAGCGCATTATACGCCTTCACCAGTTCTTTGTTCTTCGGTGTTTCTCCGCTTTCTCGTTCCTGTTGCACAATTTTCATCCAGTCATGTTCAACTGACGAAATCCGTTCCAGCTTTTCCTCCAATAATTCCATTTAACCACCTCCTGCCGCTTATGCATACTCCCCACAATAGCTTTCCTTTTTCCATTTCTCGAACATAAAATTTTCCGTACTGTTCAACGTTCCGCAATATCCTTCGGCACTATAATAGTTATACTCTGTTACATAACGCTCGAACTGCATTTTTCCTTCCACAGTTTTCAGCGAATCATCCCGAAAACTGTCTCTGTCCACAATGATCTCTTCATCAATATCTTTTACTGTTTCCTTTAAATATTTTCGGCCTTCATTCGTCAAATCATAAAATGAACATCTTCCGCTGGCAATCTTCTCAACACATTCGGCCTGCTCAAGAACTTTCAAAAGATCACTGAGCGTGCTCCCCGGTATATCAAATTCTCTCTTCAACTCTTTATGCTGAACATGGATATGCCGATACAGATAGATCATAACCTCCCTGGTGTGCGCAAATCTTTTTTCTATGGAAGATATATCTGCGGCAAAGTTACGTCTTTCCGTATTATCCCTCATCAGTTTATTAAAAATATTATATGTCTGAACCATTTTACTGCATATCACTGCGGCCTGATTCGTATAATCTCTAAGTTCCCTGGTCAATACTTTTCTTAACTTCCGCTGCTCACGCAGCAGTTTTTCTACAGATTCATAATCCCGCTCGCAATACGCCTGTATATATACATTCGTGCTCTCTGCGAGCAGATTGCGAAACGCCTCTGCATTCACCTCACTGATCATATTTCCGCTGTTCTTTATACTCTTTTCCAATTCTGAAATTAAACGATTATATTCTTCCATCTGATCAGCCTCCTGTTTTCTTTTGTATGCTCACTGCATTACCAATGGAATCTCAGCATAATAGATACAATTTTTACATTCTGATTTTTGACATTTTGTTTTTCCTTCAAAAATCTGTTTAAAAGAATCAGCCTTGGTTTGATCACAGTCCTTACTCAGAGTTGTTATCATACCTATGATTTCAAAATTCTTTTCTTTTTCTGTCAAATTGGCCGCCGAACACGTATTACACCATATCCAGTTGCACCCCTGTTTAAAATAACTTTCACCTAGTATTTCAAAATTAAAGCTTCCTGTAGAGAAAGATGGATTACATACCAATGTCGGACAAAGATTTTTCATAATGAGCTCCCTATTATAAGTATCCAGATAATCATAGCATATGATAATACATATTCTGCCCAGTCCTTCTACATGTAACATATGCACAACATTATTTTTCTCCCTGTCGCGATTGATATCTTCATAGACAGGTCCTTCCGGTGTATCATACTTATAGTCACATCTCTTATGCTGCTCAAACAAGATTTCATCTCCGTTCAGAAGGAGACAACTTTTATTCGTGTTTTCCTTATCGTTTTCCGTCTTTTCCCAAATGGACGGAAAGACAATTAAGCCCGGAACATCCGCAGTTTTATTCTGTCTAATCCTCTTCCGAACTTCATGCAGCATACTCTGTGTCCCCAGCATCTCCGGAAAGACAAGGATGTCCGCGCCATTTTCTCCTGCTATACATATATTTTCAAGTACCTGCCCTTGAATCCAGTGTTCATCTATAACGTTTTCCACTCTGAACAATTTTTGCCTCGCGCCTGTTTTCTCATTTGGCCGCTCATATGGATTACTGAATTCAATTGTCTCTTTTTGAGTAACAGGAGAAATTGCCAGCTTCAATTCAGATTTCCTATCGAAAAAAAGCAGTCCGGGATCTAAAATATAATGCCGCACATTCATACGATCCATCTCCATATGATCAATATAATAAAAGTTGTCCATAATCCCTTTTATTCTTCTGCCGTACTCCCGAGGCGCCCATTTACATTTTGCTTTTTTTAAAACAGATATCTGCGTATCTTCCCCATTAGAATTCAGTGCATCCACCACTTCAATATCATCTTCGAATCCTATCTGCTGCTTGTAACAATCTACAATTGCCCTGTCCATATAATAGAGGAGCAAAATGAGTAAAGGCGCATTATCACTTTCTATTATTTCTTCTACATTCGAATACAATGCATCGTTCAGATCTTTTAAATATAGATTTCTCACTATCTGATTGTCCTTGATCAGCTGTGGAACCTTCTTGGTTAATATGAAATAAATCGGATTTTCCCTGTCATGCAAAAAACTGGAAATATCTTTATCTGAAAATATTTTCTGACTCTGTATTTTTCTGATGGTTGCTGCCATCTGGTCAAAGTATCGTACCAGTTGTTTTATCATAAGATCACCTTTCTGTTCATATAGTATATCATGGCCGTGTATGCTTTTCAACACGATTGTTCGGTATTATTCGGTGCCAGGTAGATTTCCACATCGCGCGAGTACGCATCCTGCCGGAGGGCTTTTTATATCATAGGAATAGCAGACAGAATTTTCTATGATATAAAAAAAGACAGGCTTCCAAGGATTCCCAAGAAAGTCTGTCACCACAAAATTATATTAACATATTAGCCAAAAGCATTCAACCGCCTTCACTTAATCCTGCATCCACATAAGCCGTAGATCCTCTCTTTGAGTTCATCGCTGAATCCTTCCAGGTCTTCTGCCTTTATCGCACCTTCGTTCAGAAGCCCGATGATATTATAGATCATAACAGACCGGCGCATCTCACATACAACACCTTTCCGCTCCTTATCCCGCCTGATCCTCTTCTCCATCTTCTTTTTTACTTTATCTATCCCCGCACTTCTCTTTACTCCTTGCATTAAAAACAGTTGTATTCACAATCTTCAACCGCAGCAATCCGCGGCGTTTCCCGCGCTGAGTGCCGCCCCGTACGCGGCCTCTTCTTTGCACTCCGCCAGACAGATCTTCTGTCCGAATACCTCTTCACACACTTCCTTAAGCACCCTGTTCTTCCGGATTCCATTCCCCGACGCTGCTATTTTCTCCGCTCTCGTACCTGTTTTGCGGCATATTGCGTCATAAATCTCGTACAGTTCCCGCGCCATGCCTTCCATTACTCCCCAGACCAGATTGCCCGGTGTAAAATTGTCCACGCTGATATTTCCGATACTGCCGCGTTCTGCTGGATTACTCCGGGTTCCATTAAACGCTGTGACAACATTGAGAGCGCACCTGCTCCGGCGATGTCTTTCCCTTTCCTCTCCCGCAAGCAATTCCATAACTGCATACTGGCTCAAATCCGCCCCATTTCCCGCTGATGTTTTCACATATTCTCTGAAAAATCTCTCCAGCACCGCATATGCTTTTCCACCGCACAGGGAAGCGCCCACACAGAGATAGGTTCTGTCCGCATAAGGCCCGATATAAGGACGCTCTTCAACTCCCACAACTCCCATGGCACGTTCATTTTCGTCTCCAGTCCGGTCCGTTATCATCGAAACCTGTCCCCCGGTTCCCATATTGAGCAGAAGTACATTCTTCTCTGTTCCGACCGCGCCGTAAAATCCGGCCTGATTATCGCCCAGCGCCGCCGTAACCGGAATCTCCCTGTATCGTCCAATCTCTTTCAGTTCCCAGGTAGTCTGAGGCAGAATCGCAGTATTGATCCCGATCTGCTTTAGCAGGTTCCGGTCAAATGCTCCTGATTCCCCCGCCTCACTGTTAAAGAATCCCAGGCTGGCCGCGTTACTGACGTGGATCAGCGGAAACTTCCGTCCTGTCAAAGCCATTCCCACATAATCCGCAATTGTACACAGAGAAACTGCGCAGTCAGGCACAAGCCTGTTCCTTTCATTATAAATATGAGTCAGAAGACCGTATCCGGACGAGATCGAAACGCCATGCACTTCCTTCAATTCCCCAATGAGAGTCTTCCCTGCGATTCCCGGCAATTCTCCTCGCCGGTCCTGCCATGTATACAGCGAACTGACCGCACGGCCTTCAGCATCGGTATAGACGATCCCGTGCATCTGGCCTGTCAGTCCGATCCGTTCTGCATCCGGATACCGCCTCAGCATTTCATCAAGTCCAGACTCCACCGCGGCCAGAATTTTATCCGCATCCTGTACAGCTTCCCAGTCATTCCCGGTTTTCATAAAGCTGTCATTCGGAATGGTTCTTGATGCGAGAAGTTTCTTTTTTGTGCAGTCCGCCGCTGCCAGACTGATTGTAGTTGTACCGATATCAATTCCTATGGTTTTCACACATATGCCTCCTGCCGTCTCATCTCTTATCTCTCAGTATGAGAAAAACCGGGTTCGCGCCCTCCGCGCATCCTCCCGGTTTTCCCCCATTCTCTTACTTTTCTATTCTCTCAGGTTCTACTTTACCTTTTTCTTATCTTTGCCCTTCGTATACCTGGTCGAACTCTTTCTTGACCCCTGGCCTGCATTTCCTGCAGAAGCACCGCCGACGGCCGGTGTTTTATCCGCCGCACCGCCTTTAACAGAAACAGACGCACTGGTTTCGGCTCCTGCTGCCGCCTGGCTCTGTGATGCGGTCTGCTTTCTCACTCGCCAGGTTCTCATCGTATACCAGAGAGCTCCCGTGATGCACACGGAAGAGTAGGCGCCGCACACAATACCTACCATCAGCGGAAGCGCGAACTCTTTGATCGAGCTTACACCCATCACATAAAGTACCGCAACTGTGATAAATGTGGTCAGCGATGTGTAGATGCTTCGTGTCAATGTCTGCGTAATGCAGCGGTTTACCAGCTCTTTTAATCTGACCGGATCTCCGGACGCCTTTCCGTCCACTTTCAGTTCCTCACGGATACGGTCGAAGATAACGATCGTCGCATTGATCGAATATCCGACAATCGTCAGCATACATGCGATAAATGTATTTCCCACGGATACACGCGCGATCACGTAAAATGCCAGCACTACAAACACATCATGTACCAGCGCAAGTACCGCACTGGTCGCAAATCGGATATCCTTGAACCTGAACCAGATATAGAACAGCATACAGATCGTCGCGATAATCACCGCTACTGCCGCATCCATTCTCATTTCCGAACTAACTGTAGAGCTGATATTTTCAGTAGTAATCTCTTCCGTAACTCCGAACTCATCCTGCATATATGCCGCAAATGACTCACGCTCACCCAGATCGAGAGTCTGTGTCTTAAATACAACCTGGTTTGTTCCCTTTACAGTCTGTACCTGGATATTCGGGTCGCCGGTGATGTCTTCCAGCTCAGGTATCATCTGGCTGTCGATCTCTTCCAGCGTATACTCCTTGTCAAAGGTAACGGTTGTCGCTGTTCCGCCGGCAAAATCAAGGCTGTAATTCATAGCTCCGATTCCGCGCGCGCTGTTGACGCCCATTCCTGCAAATCCGCTGACACACAGAAGAATAGATATAATGAAAAATACTCTTTTCTTTCCAAGAAAATCAATCGGTTTTCTCGGTTCCTGAATTCTTCCGTATACTTTCTTGTTGCGGATTCCCAGTGCATAGAATGAGAAAATGATCACTCTCGTCACTACCAGAGCCGTAAACATGGATACCACAATGCCAAGTGCAAGTGTCTGAGCAAATCCTCTCACCGGACCGCTTCCACGGAACCACAGTACTGCCGCTGCAATCAGCGTCGTAATATTCCCATCCAGGATCGCAGACATTGCCTTATGGAATCCGGCTTTCAGCGATCCGTGTACAGAAGTTCCCGCCGAGAGTTCTTCCTTCACACGCGCAAAGATAATAACATTTGCGTCCACGGCCATACCGATACCCAGGATGATTCCGGCAATACCCGGAAGGGTCAGCGTGATGTCAAATGCATTCAGGAGCACCAGGGTCAGCGCTGTATAGAACACAAGCGCAATGCTGGATGCGAATCCCGGCAGACGATATACAAAAATCATAAACAGACATACAAGGATCAGTCCGATCACACCAGCCATAAGGCTTGTAGTGATCGCTTCCTCTCCGAGCTGTGCTCCCACAACCTTTGAGCTGATCTCTTCAAGCTCCAGGTTCAGTCCACCGATGCGGATCGTAGAAGCAATACTATCCGCTTCCTCGTAAGTCATCGTTGAGCTCGAAATCTGTGCCTGCCCGTTCTCAATCACCGCCTCTACCTGCGGAACACTGATCAGGTCTCCGTCATAGTAGATCGCGATCGTATCTTGTCCATTATTATAGGCTTCCTCTGTCGCCGCTGCAAAAGCCTCGGTTCCCTCGTCGTTAAACCGGATATCCACGGCATACTCAGCGGCTCCCGTAGTTGAGGACTGATATGCTCCCGCAGAAGCCTCCTCCACCTCAGATCCGCTCAGCACGATGGAGCCGTCCTCCTGCAGTTCTTCGATTGACTTGTTCAGAACATACACTCCGTCTGATCCGAGCGTATAGTTTTCATTCCCTTCACTGTCATAGTGCCTGATAAAATACAGGGAGCCCGGCTGTCCCAGCTCCTCCAGGATCGTGTTCGCATCCTCCACTCCGGGAATCTCAATGCTGATCCGGTTGTCCCCTTCCTGATACGCCTGCGCCTCTGTGCTGTACTGTTCTACACGGCGCTGCATTTTATACACTGTGTCATCCATATCCTCCTGGGATGGGGTATCGCCTTTTACCTGGTATGTGATACTCACACCACCCTCCAGGTCCAGCCCCAGTGTAATGTTCCGCGCAGCTCCCATCCCCTTTGAATCAAGTCCATGGATCGTGGTTACTCCGAGGAATACCATGACTGCCGCCACGAGGATCAGGCTGATTATGCCTTTACTTTTTTTCATGACTGTACATTCCTTTCCGGGCATCCGCCCCTGTTATTTCCTTTTCCCCCTGTTCCGGCTTCCGTCTGTCAGCAGGATTCTTCCCCGCTGTCCGCCAGTGCGGCCTTTATCATGATTGCACACTCCACACGCTTGCGCTCCATCTCACAGCTCACTTCATATGTGTCGTTGATCGTGTGATGGAATTTATATGAATTCGCCATACATCCGCCGCTGCAGTAAAATCTTGCGAAACAATTCCTGCAGCTTTCCTTGGAATACACGCTGCATCCCCGGAACTCGTCTGCAATCTCCGGACGGGTAATCCCCTCGTCCACATTTCCCATGAGGAACTCTTCCTGCCCGACAAACTGATGGCAGGGGTATAAATCTCCCCACGGAGTCACAGCCAGATACTCTGTCCCTGACCCGCATCCTGACAGGCGCTTTGACACACACGGTCCGCCTTCCAGATCAATCATGAAGTGGAAGAAGTTAAACCCTTTTCCACTCTTCTCTCTGTCCACCATGATTTTGGCAAGTTTATCATACTCGTCAAAAATCTGCGGGAGATCTTCCCTGCGGATCGCATACGGGTCTGTGTCCTCTCCCACTACCGGCTCTATTGAGATCTGCTCAAATCCCAGCTCGGCAAAATGGAGGACATCATTGGAGAAATCGAGATTATTTCTCGTAAATGTACCTCTTATGTAATACTTCTCCTGGTTTCTGCTCTCAGCAAGCTTCTGAAACTTCGGCACGATCAGATCATAGCTTCCCTTGCCGTTTCTAAACGGACGCATCCGGTCATTGACCTCCTTACGGCCGTCCAGGCTTAATACCACATTGTCCATCTCTTTGTTTACAAACTCCTGTACCTCGTCATTTAAAAGTACGCCGTTTGTCGTCAGTGTAAAGCGGAAGTGTTTGTCGTGGATCTTCTCCTGTTCCCGGCCATAGGCAACCAGATCTTTTACTACCTGCCAGTTCATCAGCGGTTCGCCGCCGAAGAAATCCACTTCCAGGTTTCTTCTCTTCCCGGAATTTGCAATCAGGAAATCCAGTGCCTTCTTTCCGACTTCAAAGGACATCAGCGTCCTGCGTCCATGGTACTCGCCCTCCTCGGCAAAGCAGTATTTACACGCCAGGTTACAGTCATGAGCGATATGCAGGCACAGCGCCTTCACCACCGTCTTTCTCTGTTTTACTTCGTCAATATAGTCCTCATAGACATCCCTGGTAAACAGGCGTCCCTGTCCGGTCAGTTCCGTCACAGCCTCCAGAATATCCCTGAGATCCTCCTCGGAACAGGCATCGCCCAGCTCCTCTTTCAGGTAATCCCGGGTTTCTGGCTGCCTCAGAGTTTCGACTGTCTGAAATTCATTCTGCCGCTCAAGCGCCCCGATCACATCATAGGCTGTCTTATCCACTACATGGACAGCCCCGCTGTTCACATCAAGGACGATATTATATCCATTATTCTGATACAGATGTACCACAAAAGTACCTCACTTTCTCTTTTCTGAATTTGTTTTTTCTTCCGGATACACGCATAAGGCAGCGGCTTTTATCACCGCTGCCTTTTCCCCGTGTTCTCTTGTTTCAGCAATAGGTTATTTCCTGTTCTCACAGGTCTGGTTTCCTACAGTGCAGGAAGTCTTGCAAGCTGACTGACATGATGTCTGACACTCACCGCATCCGCCCTTCTTCACTGTATTATTTAATGTCTGTGTATTTAATGTCTTAATGTGTTTCATGTCCTGTCCTCCTAATTCCTTGTGCATTCTTATACTCATGGTATTATAACACAGGATGAGGCGTTTTGAAAGAGTTTTTTACAGTGCCGCTCCATCATGTGTAACAGTTATGCCATCATTCCGCCGAGCATCCCGCCTCCGGCACACAGAAGAAACGTAGTTACAAGGGTGGATATCTCCCCCTGCACCGAATGATAAATTCCCAGTGAAATTAAAAGAAGGAGGACAAAATAGAGTACACCTGTCAGCAGCCCCCACAGAAATTTCCGTGTCCCTGAGAGTTTTCCCATCACGAATCCCCCGGAAAATGTGGAAATCACGTAGGTCAGTGTAATCCCCGCATTGACATTCTCCTCACTTAATCCCAGTTTATAGAGCAGCACCGTCAGTATGAGAAGCATAATTCCCGTCACAATGTACGCGCACAGAAGGGCTTTAATCCCGTCTGCTGCCCTCTGCCCGATCTGCTGTCTGCTGCCAGATATCTTTCCCATCTCTTTCCTCCCGTCCCCGGACTCTTCTCTGTCCGGACTTTGTCCTGATGGTTAATATATATGACAAAACAGCAGCTTATAGAACCTGTCTCAGCTCATCTGCCTCCCCAGAAAATCTGCCGCACTGTAGGCAACTCTCTGCTCCACTTCTCCCAGTCTTTTTTTCTCTTCCTTATTTAATAGTACGACAGAACCGATCACGTCCCCCTCACAGATCACCGGGCAGATCACTTCGTCCCGATACTCTTTCATGTCCACAGTCACTTTGATATATGCCTTTTCGCCACTTCGCGCAAGAATCTGTTCTCTGCCTTCAAGTACCTGCTCCATCTCTTTCCCTATATACTGGTCCTGGAGATCTTTCTTTCCGTTCCCGGCCGCGGCCACTACCTGATCTGTATCCGTAATGCACACCGTACAGCCCAGCGTCTGGGAGAGACTCTCCGCATACAGCTTTGCCACGTTTCCCAGCTCGCCGACAGGCGAATACTTTTTCAGGATCACTTCCCCCTCCCGGTCTGTGAAAATCTCCAGCGGATCTCCCTCCCGAATCCGGAGCGTCCTTCTGATTTCCTTCGGAATAACGACACGCCCCAGATCGTCAATCCTTCTTACAATTCCCGTTGCCTTCATATTAAAAATCCTCCATTTTACAAATATCTGCATAATTTACTCATTTCTGTAAGTAAATGTAGTATCTGTAAAACGAAGGATTTTATTCAGTGTTTTAAATCTGCTTTCCATCTCCCTGTACTGCTGTGCGATGTTCAGAGTATGATCGCCCATTCGTTCAAAGTCAGTGAGGATCTCGGAGAATACGATACCGCTCTGCGGTTTGCATTTTCCTTTTTTCAGCCGCTGCATCTGTTTCTTAAAGTATTTGTCCCTCATGTCGTCCGTCTTCTGCTCCATGACAACTGCCTGGCTGAGCACACGTTCCGCATTATCCGCCGACACTTCCATAACATTTTTCAGCGCAGCAATACTCTGTTTTTTCATCTCCTCAAGCTCTTCTTTCACTCCGTCGGAAAAATTCAGATCCCATTTCTTCATATCGTCCGCATACTCTGCGATATTCACCGCATGGTCACCGATACGCTCCAGATTGCTGATGATCGCATAGTAGCCGTTGATCTGTCTTGAGTCAGAAGCGTTCATCTCACCCGCCATAAGGGAAACGATATATTCGGAAATTCCCTTGTTGAGATAGTCAATATATTCTTCTCTCTCTGCAACCTTTTTCCTCTTGGCGTCATCATAGGAAACGAGTGTCTCAAAAGCATCCTCGATATTTTTAGATACCATATCCGCCATTCTTCCCACTTCGTCCCGAACCTGGGAAACAGCCACCGCGCTGTGTCCGATCGCGTAGGACGTCTCAAACGGACGGATATATTTCAGACGCAGATCCTCGTCATCCGCCTTCTTGCTGTCCGGAAGAATATGTACTGCTGCTTTTGCCAGATATGTTCCAAACGGCAGAAGCAGGAGCGTTGTCACGATATTAAATATCGTATGTGCATTCGCGATCTGAGCAACCGGATCTCCCGGTGTGAGAGATTCCACAACCCCTACATACGGCGTTACCATACAGATAATTGTAAACAGCACCGTACCGATAATATTGAACATCAGATGGATAACCGTCGTTCTCTTTGCATTTACTTTCGTACCGATCGAAGCCAGCACTGCAGTAATACATGTACCGATATTCTGTCCGAAAAGGACGTACACCGCGCTGGACAGCGGGATCATCCCTGTCGCCGCAAGCGCCTGCAGAATGCCGACCGATGCGGAAGAAGACTGAATAATCGCTGTAAACACTGCGCCTACCAGGATGCCGAGAAGCGGGTTGCTGAACTGCGTCATAAGATTAATGAACGCCTCAGAATCCTGAAGAGGCTCCATAGCCGCACCCATCATATCCATTCCCATAAACAGGATACCGAGTCCTGCCACGATACCGCTGATATGATGTACCTTTTCACTCTTTACAAACATCATGGCGCCCACTCCGACGATAGCAAAAAGCGGAGCAATCGCGCCGATATCCAGGGCGATCAGCTGACCGGTAATCGTCGTACCGATATTGGCTCCCATGATAACCCAGACCGCCTGCTGCAGAGTCATAAGCCCTGAATTTACAAATCCCACAACCATAACGGTCGTCGCCGATGACGACTGGATCACCGCGGTAATAATGGCTCCTACCAGCACGCCTTTGATACGGTTGGACGTCAGTTTCTCAAGAATTGATTTCATCTTGTTTCCGGCGGCAGCCTCAAGACCGTTGCTCATCATCTGCATTCCATACAGAAACAAAGCAAGTCCGCCGAACAGCGAGAGTACATCTGTAATCCCCATTACTCTTTTCTCCTTTGCAAATTTCTCTCTTTCAATATTCAGTTTTTCAGTTCTATTTGCAGGTTCAAGTGCATAACGCGCACTATTTTAAAACTACCATGTGTACTCTGTATGTGTCAATCAAAATTTACATATTTTTCACATTTTCTTAACGAATATTTATCCCAGACTTTACATGCCCCATTCTCACTGTATCAGTTGTAACAGTTCAGCCCGCGCTATTCGGAAAATCACCTATTGAAAACCCCTGATTATTTTGATAAAATTTTAAAAGCGGTAACTGTATCCGGAACTTTGCCCCGGTCAGCACCGCTAAGGAGTGAAACAAATCATGAGTTTAAAAATACCTATTGAAACTTCCGCCAGACACATCCATATCACCCAGGAGGACTTTGAGACCCTGTTCGGGCCCGGAACCAAACCGACATTTGCCAAAGAACTGAGCCAGCCCGGCCAGTATGCCTGCCGGGAGCGCCTTACTGTTGCGGGACCAAAGGGCCGCTTTGAAAAAGTAGTCATCCTTGGACCGTG
>JAHZHF010000006.1:2126-5545 GCA_019420405.1 Clostridiales bacterium | reverse complement strand
AACGAAACCCAGGTCGAAATCTCCGTAACAGACGCAAGACGCCTGGGTATAAAGAGTGTGATCCGGCAGTCCGGTGATCTGGAGGGGACCCCCGGATGCACCCTGATCGGGCCAAAGGGGAAGATCGAGCTTAAGCAGGGTGTCATCGTCGCCAAACGCCATATCCATATGACGCCGGTTGACGCGATCCGGGCTCATGTCAAAGATAACGATATTGTATTTGTCATCACTACAAGTTACGAACGTTCCCTGATTTTCTCTGATGTCGTTGTGCGCGTCAGTCCCTCTTACTCCCTTGCCATGCATGTGGATACAGATGAGGCAAATGCTTTTGCCAATGAAGAGAATCCGACGGGCGTGATCTTAAAACTGTTCAACGGACATACCTACAGCCTGCAGAACTGGGCGGACGAACTGCAGTCCGGCATTTACCGGTAACATTCCGGTAACATTATTCTTTCGCGGTGCATCCGCGATAACTGCCCCTGCTGCAGTGCCTGGAAACGGGAAAATTAAGAAAGGAAACTATATAATATATGTTTTTACTGACTTTTGAGCAGCTGGTGAAGATGTTCTTCATCATGCTGCTCGCAATTATGTGTTACAAATTAAAACTGGTCACGCAGGAAGGAAATAAATCTCTGTCTAATCTCCTGCTCATGGTTGTAAATCCATGCGTCATCCTGACTGTCTATCAGACAGACTATGATCCCACACTGGTTCACGGTCTGCTTCTCGCATTTGCTGCTGCCGTTGCCGTGCATATCCTCGGCATCGCAGTATCCACACTTCTGATGAGACCTTCCAGCGGTGATGATTACAGCATCGACCGGTACAACGCCATGTACTCCAACTGCGGATTCATCGGGATTCCGCTTATAAGCAGCGTTCTCGGAGACTCCGGCGTATTTTTCATTACTGCATATATGGTAACCTTCAATCTGTTTACATTCACTCATGGCGTTATGCTGATGGAGAAAAAATTCTCTCTGAAAAATCTGAAAGAAGGATTTCTCTCCCCTATGTTCATCTCGTGCATTATCGCGCTACTCCTGTTTTTTGCGCGGATCCGTCTCCCGGAAGTGCTGGTGGATTCCATGAACTATGTGGCAGATATGAACACTCCGCTCGCCATGATGATCGCCGGCTTTTCCGTTGCACAGACTGACATGGGGAAAATGCTGAAAAAAATCCGGATCTATTACGTTTCGGCAGTCAAGCTGATCCTGGTCCCCCTGCTTGTAATCCCGATACTGCTTCTCATGAACCTGCCGCACGACGTCTCCCTGACCGTCCTTGTGGCAGCCTCCTGTCCTGTGGCTGCCACCGGAACCATGCTGGCGATCCGTTATAAGCAGAATTATACTTATGCATCCGAGACCTTCGCCATGTCCACGGTACTGTCCGTCATAACGATCCCTCTTGTGATCATGTTTGCCGAACAGATCCTGTAGATTCTTCTGGTTATTCCACGCTTTTCAGCGATTCAACCATATTGATCTTCTTAAGTTTGAAATACATCGCGCCGTTTACGATCGCCGAGAATATCACGGTCAGCAGGAAGCTGAACAGGTAACTGCTGACTTTGATAATCCTTCCGAACATAACGGAGTCGATCTCAACCGTCACAATGATAAAACGGTGGAGCACCCATCCGAACAGCATACCGAATATGGAGCCGAGCAGAGTGAGCACGATATTCTCCCGGTATACATAGGCGGTAACTTCGTTATTGTAAAATCCCAGTACTTTCAATGTAGCAAGCTCCCGTTTTCGCTCTGTAATGGCAATGTTATTCAGATTGTACAGAACCACGAAGGCAAGCATGCCGGCCGATATGATCAGAACCACAATCACCAGATCCAGCGCTCCAAGCATATTGTCCACCTGTTCTTTCAAATCCGTTGTATAGCTGACACTGAGCGTTCCGTCAAGTTTCAGCGCCTCCTCTCCGATCCGCTCAGCTTCCTCGGTAATGCGGTCAGCCGTACTGTAGAATATGGAATTATATGACGGCTGCTCTCCATACAGCTTCTCATAGAGATCAGGCGTCATGTAGAGATAATGTCCCATATAGTTCTCGCAGATGGCGCTTATCTTTACCTCGACATCTCCCTGCTCCTCATCCTGTATCATGATGGTGTCCCCAACTTCCACTTCGATCTCTTTCGCTATCTTCTCTGTAAGAATCACTCCCTCATCATCCAGGAAGTATTCTTCGTCCGTCACCCGGTTCTTAAGCACGGTAAAATCCGGAAAACTCTCAACATCCTTCGGTATATCAAGATATACCTCGTGCCATTCATCCCCATTTCCAACTGTGATCTGAGTCAAAACGCCTTCTCCGCAGCCTGCAACATCCCTGTCCTTTTCCAGGGCGGACAACACAGCTTCCTTCTGTTCTTCCGATGCATCGTCCGCCATAATCACAGTACCGTCATAGAGCTGTATCTCTTCATACTGAATATCCACAATCGCTGAGATTGAATCTTTCAGGCCAAATCCCACCACCATAAGTCCCATGCAGCCTCCAATGCCAAAGACTGTCATAAAGAATCTCTTCTTGTACCGGACCAGATTTCTGACGCTGGCCTTCCAGGAGAAATTCAGCCGCTTCCAGATGAACGGAAGCCGCTCAAGCAGCACTCTCTGCCCCTGTTTCGGCGCAGGCGGACGCATCAGTTCCGCCGCCTGTTCTCTCAGCTCGTTGAAGCAGGAAAAGAAGGTGGCTGCCAGCGTACATGCCAGCGCTGCTGCTGCAGCGCCGAGTCCGTACTGCAGATTATACGGCAGACAGATCTCATGCATATGCTGATACATGATACCGTAGGCAGTAATAATAACATACGGGAACACTTTCTCTCCGAACAGGATTCCCACCACACTTCCCGCCACAGTTGCCAGGAGCGCATATCCCAGATATTTTCCCGCTATGGAATGCCGCTCGTAGCCGAGTGCTTTAAGCGTACCGATCTGAGTTCTCTGCTCCTCCACCATACGCGTCATAGTCGTCAGGCTGATCAGGGCCGCCACAAGGAAGAAGATCACCGGGAACACTTCGCCGATCGCGCGCATCCGGTCCGCATTTTCTCCGTATCCTGTATACTCCGGAAGATTGCTCCGGTCATATACATACCATTCGGGCTGTTCCAGATCTGCGATCTCTTTCTCCGCGTCAGCCAGCTCCTCCCTGGCATCCGCGATCTTCTGCTCACCGTCCGCAATCTCTGCGTTCGCTTCGGCCTCTCCCTCGTAATACTCCTCCCATCCATCCGCGATCTCCTGTTCACCGGATGCAATCTCAGCCTCCGCGGATGAAATCTGCTGTTCTGCGGATGTGACCTGCTCCCAGCCGCTGTTGATCTGCTGCTGCCCTGACTCAAGCTGGGCTTTCGCCGCATTGATCTGGGCCTGCGCCT
>JAHZHF010000006.1:0-2116 GCA_019420405.1 Clostridiales bacterium | reverse complement strand
CGCGGCATCACCGTTCTGGATCTGCTCATACATCTCTCTTAATGTTGCCATAGTGACATCATCTGTCTGGCCGCTGGCTGCAAGCGCATTGTACTGCTCCTTCACCGCATTTAACTGGTCGATCTGGGCATTCAGCTGATCGATCTGGGTATTCAGATCCGCAGTTCCCTGCTCGATCTGGGCCTGTCGGTCTGTCAGTTCCTGTCTGGAGGATGCAAGCTGAGATTTTGACGTTTCCAGCTCGCTCTTTCCCGCGTTCAGTTCCGCCTGTGCATCTTCGAGTTTCTTCCTGGCGTCTGCAAGTTCTGCCTCCGCGTCCGCTTTGCCCTGCTCAAGCTCTGCCTCCGCGTCCGATACCTCCTGCCGCGCTTTCTCCAGCTCTTCGTTCGCTTCATTCACGATTTCCGCATGCCGGGCGTTCTGTCTTTCTTCCTTGATGGCTTCCACGTTATCCATCACTTCCGCCACGTGGTCGTCATATTCATCCGTGAATGCAGTCAGCTCTTCCGCTCCTGCCACCTTCACGGCGATCTCGGTATAAACATCCACCACAAAGCTTTCTTCCGGCACATACACAAATGTAGTCACAGTTCCGTTGCCGATATTCGTGCTTCCCCGCTGAAAAGCAATATAATTCGGGCTGCTCACAGTTCCGGTAATGGTAAATGTATCTGTAGACAGCGTATCCGTTATCTCATCATCCGTGCCACTTGAAAATGTCACCTGATCGCCGATCTCAAGAGAGCTTTCTTCCAGATAATCCACATCGATTACACATTCATCCGCAGCCTCCGGAAGCCTTCCCTCCTCGAGCTGCACCTGGTTCATCTCCGCCATCAGCCCCATCACATGGGCGACAATCTGATTATCTCCGTCCGAACAGAGCGCATCCACAAAATATCCTCCTTCTGCACTCTCGACCCCGTCCACTTCCTCAATTGCCGCAATATCATCATCAGTCAGGCCCATTGTGCTGATCACCTGGATATCCATCAGGTTTTTGCTGTCAAAATACGCATCCCCCGAATAGCGCATATCCGGCTCCGCCGCACGGATTCCCGAAAAGAAAGCACATCCGATAGCAACGATAAAGAAGATGGACAGGAAGCGCCCCATGCTTCGCCGGATCTCCATATAAAAGTCTTTTCTCAATGCCTTTTTCTTCATCCGTATTCCCTACCATTCTATATCGTCGATTGACATCGGATTTTCGTTCATCTGCATCTTCGAAACCTGGCCGTTCTTAATATGTATGAGCCTGTCGGCCATAGGTGCAAGCGCCTGGTTGTGGGTGATTACGATCACTGTCATCCCCCTCTCACGACACATATTTTGAAGCAGTTTTAAAATCGACTTTCCGGTGTTATAATCCAGAGCTCCGGTGGGCTCGTCACAGAGCAGAAGCTTCGGATTCTTCGCAAGGGCTCTGGCAATGGATACCCTCTGCTGTTCTCCGCCCGAGAGCTGAGCCGGGAAATTGTCCAGCCTCTCTCCCAGCCCGACTTCTTCCAGAACCGTCTTCGCGTCCAGCGGATCCTTACAGATCTGCAGCGCCAGTTCCACATTTTCCAGAGCAGTCAGGTTCGGGACCAGATTATAAAACTGGAATACAAACCCGATATTCTCTCTCCGGTATCCGGTAAGCTGTTTCGCATTATACGCCGTGATATCATTTCCATCCACAATCAGCTTTCCTTCCGTCGCTGTGTCCATGCCGCCGAGAATATTAAGCACCGTCGTCTTCCCCGCACCACTGGGCCCAACAATAACGACAAATTCCCCTTTGCTGATCGAAAAGCTGATGTGATCCACCGCCCGGATCTCAACCTCCCCCATCTTGTAAATCTTCGTAATGTCCTGCAATTTAACAAATTCTTCCATACCGTATTCTCCATTAAAATAAGGGCGGAGTTCAGCCTCCGCCCTCTGATCTCCTGTCAGACTATTATAACATGAGAATCGTCAGATTTGACAAATTTCAGATTAATTTCATATTTTCAATACCCAGATCAGCTATTTAGTTCATCAACTTCCTGTCTCAAATCATCCGAAAACAGGGACGATTCTCAAACGTATTCTACGGGGATGGAGGACGGCTCCGTGCTTCGCTCCAGGG
>JAHZHF010000059.1:12808-13058 GCA_019420405.1 Clostridiales bacterium | reverse complement strand
CGCTTATGGGAAAGAAGAATCTTCCGGTTACGGCCGGCACGTTTCACGGAATCTATTACGGAATATTAAAGTGGGCCTACAGGTTTGGCCCGGAGAATATTCTTTCAGAAGAAGAAAAGTACCAGATTATAAGAGCTGCGGCGTCAAAACAGGAGATGGAAGTTTTTGATGAGGAAGACTTCCTGAAAGACATAGCGGAAGAAATCGGAAAGATCAAGAATAACCGGCTGAACGTCGAGGAGTTCGTATC
>JAHZHF010000059.1:0-12798 GCA_019420405.1 Clostridiales bacterium | reverse complement strand
GCTTTTCGAGAGATCTATCAGGCGTATGAATCCCACCGGAAATCCCTGAGAAAAATAGACTTTGACGATATGCTTGTGCTCTGCCATGATCTGTTTACCGCGCGGCCGGACGTACTTGCCATGTGGCAGAAGAAGTTCCGCTATATTCTGATCGACGAGTTTCAGGACATTAACAGGGTGCAGTACGATGTGATCCGTATGCTGGCCCTGCCGGAGAACAATCTCTTCGTAGTGGGGGATGACGACCAGGCAATCTACGGATTCCGGGGCGCAGATTCGGAGCTGATGTTCCGCTTCTGTGACGATTATCCGGACGCTCAGCGGATTGTGCTGGGGATGAACTACCGGTCCACGGGCAATATCGTGAGAAATTCCCTGAAAGTGATCGAAAATAATGAGAAGCGTTTCAAGAAAGACTTAAAAGCCTTCAAGGACGGGGGACAGTGCGTCCATGTGCAGGAGACCCGTGATCCGAACGAGGAGGCAGAGTATGTGGCAGACGAGATTGAGAAACGGATCAGGGACGGGATTCCGGCGGAGGAGACGGCGGTGCTGTTCCGGATCCACACGGATGCCCGGCCTGTTGTGGAAGAGCTGCTGAAACGTAAGATTCCGTTCCAGATGAAGGAGCATCTCCCGAATTTGTATGAGCATTTCATCGCGAAGGATATCATGGCGTACTTCCGGCTGGCGGAAGGCACAGCAGAGCGGAAAGACTTCCTCCAGGTGATGAACCGACCGAAACGGTATCTCGGAAGGGACAGCTTAGGTTCAGGGAAGCCGTCCTTTGAGGAGATGAGGAAGTTTTACTGTGATAAAGAGTGGATGATGGACCGGATCGATCAGTTTGAATGGGATGTGAAAATGTTGAGGAAGATGGCTCCCTTTGCTGCAATCCAGTATATCAGAAAGCGGATCGGCTACGACGACTTCCTGAAAGATTACGCATTTACAAAGAAGATGGAGCGGACGGAATTAAACGAGATCCTTTTTGAGATCGAGGAGGCATCCAGGCCGTTTGCTGAGATTGGGGAATGGTTCCGCCATGTGGAGGAGTATACCGAAGCCCTGCGCTTAAAAGCGAGGAAAAGAAGCGAAAAACAGGAAGGGGTCCGGCTCATGACACTCCACGCCGCAAAAGGGCTGGAGTTTAACACGGTATTCCTGATCGGGGCGAATGAGGGGCGGATGCCTTATCAGAAGGCAAAGAAGGATGCGGAGATAGAGGAAGAGCGCAGACTTTTCTACGTGGGGATGACCCGTGCGAAAGAGATGCTTAAGGTCTGTTATGTGAAAACAAAAAACGGGAGAGAGGTATCTCCATCCCGTTTTGTTGATGAACTTCTGGAAGAATAAATTTACTCGATGTCGTCCAGATCAATATCGCCGAAGTCCTGCTCCTCCATCCACTGGGAGAAGGCTTCGGAGGCACGGTCGAACTCATCGTCATCGAGGATGTTCTCAAGATCCGGTTCCTCGTCCTCCCCGTTGTCAATGAAACGGTAGAGGTATACCTGCCCGTCGTCGTTATCCCCGTTTTCATCCAGGGGAAGAAGTGCGATGTATTCCTGGCCGTCCGTCTCGAAGATGGTCAGCACGGCGCACTCCAGTTCCTCGTCATTCTCCAGCGTAAGTGTTACCGTGAGGGATTCGTTTTCGCTCATAATAGTTTCTCCTTTTCTGCGGTTAGGTTTTCTGAGTATGATGGTATCAGAAAGAAAGAGAAAAAGCAAGGGATAAGATCGGACAGTATCTATTGCTATCCCTCTGGAAATAGGCTAAAATGAAAAAAGGAATCTTGAAATAAAGGGGTATCTGTATGAGACGGAGATGGACAACAGTCATCCTGACGGTGGCAGGAGTAATCTTTTTCCTCGCGGGATGCAAGCAGAATGTAGGGACACCTGAGGACAATGCGGTCGTGGAGGAGCCGGAAGAAACCGCCGAAGAGGCGGCGGAAGAATGGCTGGCCGGGTTCAGCTGTCCGGATTTGGAAGAACCCTTTTACAAAGCGCTGAAAGAGTCGGTGAAAGCAGCTCTCGAAGAGCAGGGGGATGAGATCCTGGTGCAGAGCGCCGGGGGAGATGTGCAGCAGCAGAACGCGCAGATCGAAGAGATGATCGCATCTGGAATCGACGCGCTGTTCCTCTGGCCGGCAGATCCGGAGGAGATCACTCCTGCGCTTGAGGCGCTTGACAAGGCGGACGTGCCTGTCATCAATCTGGGGACCATGGTTGCGGAAACGGATCTCACAGAAGCATATATCGGCCTGGACGACCGCAATGCGGGGAAAGTATGTGCGGAGGATTTGACCGAGAGAAAACCGGACGGCGGCTCGATGGTGATCATCGAGAGTCCGGATCAGATTTCTTTTAATGAACGGATCACCGGGTTTGAGGAAAGTCTTGTAAACAGCGGCTTTGAGGTCGTGACCCGGATCAACGGCAGCGGAGATGCCGGGGGTGTGAAAGCCCAGATGCTGCAAGTGCTCTCAGAGACCAGGAAGCTGGATGCGGTGATGTGTGCAAGTGACTGCATGGCAGTACAGGTACTCGAGGCGCTCGCCGAGGCGGGAAGAAGAGATGTTCTCGTTTACAGTGTGGGCGGCTCCCCGGAGGTGAAAGGCGAGATGGCCGAAGGGGGAAGTCCGATGACCGGTATCGGAGCGCTCTCTCCGATTAACATGGGGAAAGCAGCGGTCAGTACAGCTGCTGCGGTCCTGGACGGAGAAGATTTTGAAAAGGAAGTGTATGTGGAGACTTTTTTCATCAACAGAGATAATCTCAATATATACGGAACAGATGGCTGGCAGTAGGAAAGGATCAGAGTATGAAGAAAACAACAGGGAGGCCGCAGCCATTCGGCGCAGCCGTTGAGGGGAACAGGGTAAACTTTGCAGTTCAGGTGCCGGAAGGGAAGAGCTGTGCGCTTCTGCTGTATAAAAGAGGGAAAAAACGTCCCGAGGCCACCTTTGACATGCCCCGGGAGGAAGGAATCGGAGAGGTACGCTTCCTTGCTGTTGAAGAGCTGGAAGCAGAACAATACGAATATAACTATCTGATTGACGGGAAAGTGACGGTAGATCCCTATGTCAGAGAGCTGGCGGGGCGGGAACCCTTCGGAAAGAGAAGGGAGGGATCAGAGCATGAGCTCCGCGGGAGACTTATCGCACCGGAATATGACTGGGAGGGGGACAGGCGGCCGAATCTGAAATGGAATGAGGTCGTGGCATACAGCCTGCATGTCAGAGGATTTACAAAACACAGTTCGTCAAAGGTGCAGCACAGAGGGACTTATCTCGGAGTAATAGAAAAGATCCCTTATCTGAAAGAGCTGGGGATTAATCAGATCCAGTGTATGCCGGTCTATGAATTTGATGAATGTGCGGGGAAAAAGATCAATTACTGGGGATATGGGCCGGCTTATTATTTTGCGCCGAAGGAGGCATATGCGGCCGGGGATTCTGCTGTCCGGGAGTTAAAGGACATGGTGCGCGAATGCCACAGGGCGGGAATTGAGGTAGTCCTTGAGATGCCCTTTTCGGAAGGAATCCGGGTACAGACGGCACTGGAGTGTCTGAGGTTCTATATGCTCAGATATCATGTGGACGGATTTGTCGTTAATCCGTATAACGTCTCATGGAAGATCCTCTCAGAAGATCCGCTTTTAAAAGAGGTGAAACTGATGAGGAAGGACGACGGATTCCAGAATGTGATGCGCCGTTTCCTAAAGGGCGATGAGAATATGGTAAACGATGTGATCTGGGCCCTGGGGCACAATTCATCTGTGGATGGAAAGTGCAATTATATTACGGCTCAGACAGGATTTACTCTGTGGGATCTGGTTTCCTATGACTGGAAGCACAACGAAGCGAACGGGGAGAATAACTCAGACGGGCCGGATTTCAACTACAGCTGGAACTGCGGGGCAGAAGGACCCAGCCGGAAAAAGGCGGTGCTTGCCCTGAGAAACGGACAGGTACGCAATGCGTTCAAGCTTCTTCTGACCGCCCAGGGGACTCCGTGTCTCCTGGCGGGGGATGAGTTTTTTAACAGCCAGAAAGGAAATAACAACGTATACTGTCAGGACAATGAGACCGGATGGGTGGACTGGAGCCGTCTGAAAACGGATGACTCTCTGTTCCGGTATGTGAAAAGACTGATTGAGTTCCGAAAGAACCATCCGTGCCTTCACCGCAGCGAAGAGCTGAGAGGTCTCGACAGGACGGCGTGCGGCGTTCCGGATGTATCCTTCCATGGAGAAAATGCATGGCAGATCAATGCAGAAGTGGTGAGCCGGCAGCTCGGCGTGATGTACTCCGGCTCCGACGTGGGGGACGGCGAGTGTTTTGTGGCGTATAACATGCACTGGCTGCCCCATACATTTGCACTTCCCTCACCTGGGAAACAGAAAGTATGGTGTTTGATTTCAGATCCGGATGAAGGAATCCTTGAAGGTCCGGTTCTTCTGGAAGAACAGCAGAAGCTGGAGGTGAAGGAGAGAAGCATCCTCATCCTGGTGAGCAGGAAAGCGGAGAAGCCCTTGAAGAAGACGGGAAAAAGGAAGCGGGATAGATGAAGGCAGCAGAACATTTTCGGACGATTACAAAACATAAAATCATTGTGATGAAAGAGTGTTTCCGTGTGGGGCTGTACCGCCAGGGACTGCTCCACGACCTGTCCAAGTACAGCTGGACAGAATTTAAGGTCGGGTGCAAATATTATCAGGGGACAAGAAGCCCGAATAATGCGGAGCGTGAGGACAGAGGATACTCCTCGGCCTGGCTTCACCACAAAGGACGGAACAAGCATCACTATGAATACTGGATTGACTACAGCCTGGACGGGAAACACATGCTGGCGGGAATGAAAATGCCGGTCCGCTATGTGGTGGAGATGTTTCTTGACCGGATTGCGGCAAGTAAGGTATATAAAGGAGAAAAGTATAAAAACAGCGACCCGCTGGAATATTATCTGAACGGAAAGGCCGGAGAACTGATGCACCCGGAGACACGGGCGCTGCTTGAGCGGCTCCTCCATATGCTGGCCGAGCAGGGGGAGGAGAAAACGTACCGGTATATCAGGAAGGAAGTGCTGAGGAAACGGCCCCGGGAAATGATTGCAAAATTGTTTAAAAGCGGGTACAATAGGTAACAGGGCAGAGCCCCAAATGTAGAGACAAAGGAGATATGGAAATGAGTAAAAAACCAACCGTATTGATGATATTAGATGGTTATGGCTTAAGGGACGACAGTAGAGGCAATGCTGTTGCCGAGGCAAAGACTCCGGTTATGGATACTCTGATGGCTGAGTGTCCGTTTGTGAAAGGCAATGCCAGCGGCATGGCGGTAGGACTGCCGGACGGCCAGATGGGAAACTCTGAGGTGGGACATCTGAACATGGGTGCCGGACGCATTGTATATCAGGATCTGACCAAGATTACCAAGGCGATCCAGGATGGGGACTTCTTTGAGAATAAAGCGCTTCTGGCTGCATGTGAGAATGTGAAGAAAAACGGCTCCGCGCTTCATATGATGGGACTGGTTTCCGACGGTGGAGTGCACAGCCACAATACGCACATTTACGGGCTTTTGGAGCTGGCGAAGAGGCAGGGGCTTGAAAAAGTTTACGTGCACTGTTTCCTGGACGGACGTGATACACCTCCGGCATCAGGCAAAGAGTATGTGGAAGAGCTGGAAGCAAAGATGAAAGAAATCGGTGTCGGCGAGGTGGCTACCGTGGCGGGACGCTACTATGCGATGGACCGTGATAACCGCTGGGACCGTGTGGAACGCGCTTATAAAGCTCTTGTAAAAGGGGAAGGAGTGGAGGCTCTCTCCGCTGCAGAGGGAATTCAGGCTTCCTATGACAATGAGAAGACAGACGAGTTCGTGGAGCCGATGGTTGTGATGAAGGATGGAGCTCCGACAGCGACCATAAAGGATGGCGACTCTGTTATTTTCTTCAACTTCCGTCCCGACCGTGCAAGAGAGATCACGAGAACATTTTGTGATGACGACTTCACAGGATTTGACAGAGGAGAGAGAGTAAAGACTACTTATGTATGCTTTACGGATTATGACGTTACGATTGAGAACAAGCTGGTGGCGTTTGTAAAGGAAGAGATCACGAATACATTCGGAGAATTTCTTGCGTCACACGGATTAAAGCAGGCTCGTATCGCTGAGACAGAGAAATACGCACACGTTACGTTCTTCTTCAACGGCGGTGTTGAGGAGCCGAATCCGGGGGAGGACAGGATTCTTGTCAAATCCCCGAAGGTTGCCACCTATGATCTGAAACCGGAGATGAGCGCATACGAAGTGTGCGACAAACTGGTTGAGGCGATCAAGTCCGGCAATTATGATGTGATTATCATCAACTTTGCAAATCCGGATATGGTAGGCCATACCGGAGTGGAGAATGCTGCGGTCAAGGCGATCGAAGCTGTGGACGAGTGCGTCGGAAGAGCTGTTAACGCAGTGAAAGAAGTGGACGGCCAGATGTTTATCTGTGCAGATCATGGAAATGCCGAGCAGTTGATCGACGAGGAGACAGGGGAGCCTTTTACCGCGCATACGACGAATCCGGTGCCGTTTATCCTTGTGAATGCCGATCCGTCCTACAAACTGAGAGAGGGCGGCTGTCTGGCTGACATTGCTCCGACGCTGATCGAGATGATGGGAATGGAGCAGCCGAAAGAGATGACAGGGAAGTCTCTGATTATTAAATAAGCGACCAGAGGAAACATGTAAGTGAGAGAGATACCCGGGCTCTCCGCGGCCAAGATTGGAGAAAGGCCGGGAGATACCCGGGTTATCTGCAGCCTGGAACAGTGGAAGATACAGCAGGAGGAATGAGACATATGGATGAAAAGAGGATGCAGAAGCAGCTTAGAAAGACATTTAAATATGTTGTGCTGACGGGGATTATCCTTGTTGTCGCAGGTTTCTTTTTCGTCTGGTTTCTGCAGGATACTGTGAATCAGGCGGCAGATAAGCAGATGAAGGATGAGACGGATGAATATGTCAAGAGGATGAATAAGCAGATTGACGGGGATCTGCAGCTTCTGAACACGCTTGCAGTTTTCTTTGAGAATACGGATATCATGGAAAACGGAAAAATTTCAATGATTCTGGAGAATGCAAAGCAGCAGAATGACTTCCTGAGCATCGCATACTTTACAGTTTCCGGGGAGGGAGTAATCGCGACTGTTGACGGAGTGAGAGAGAAAAAACTGGAAGAGAGCCAGAGCGAGATCCAGGAGGTTTTCGCCTCCGCCCTGGAGGGAAAAAGTGCGATGTCAGATATCTTCTGGAGCAATATGACGGAGGAGAATGTTTTTGTATACGGGATTCCGGTGGAGAAGGACGGGGAGATCGCCGGAGTGCTGTGTGCCAGCGATCATGTGGAGATTTTTACGGATATCCTGGACGGACAGAGAGTGATGGGAGGAACCGGGCATATCCATATGCTCAGCCGGGATGGCGCGTTTCTGATCCGTTCCGGACAGCCGATTGTGAGGGAGACAAAGAAAACGATATTCGACTCACCTTATCTGTCTTCTGACCAGTATGATGAGGTCAGGAAACAGATGCAGGAGGAGAAGGAAATCCGGTTTTCTTTTCAATATGAGGGGAACACATACCGGACCTTTCTTGAGCCGGTGGGGATCAACGGGTGGTATCTGTTCTGTGTGAACTCTGTGGAGGAGAGCAATGCGATACTGAATCTTATGGTGAAGGTTACAGCCGGGCTTTTTGCAGGAATTATCATGCTGGTGGCATTCTGGCTGTTTTATTCCCAGAGGGCAGTGAGGCAGAATACAGACGCATTGCGCAGGCTGGCGTTTTATGACAGTCTTACAGGAGCGTATAATTTTTTGCGTTTCAGGCGGCTCGCTGAGGATATGAGCAGGGAAGACTGCGAATGTACGATTGCATCTCTGAATATCCATCAGTTTAAGTTTATCAATGAGATATTCGGAAAGGAGCAGGCGGACAGTCTGCTGAAGCATCTTGCGGATACAATCAGAGGAAATTTAAAAGAAGGCGAAATATTCTGCCGGGAAAGCGCTGATTTCTTTTATATTTTCCTCCGCGATACGGAGCGGAATATTGTTTGCGCGAGACTGGAGCAGATCATGAACGCAGGGGAGGAAGTCTCAGAAAAAAGCGGAAGTTACCATGCGCTGATGTACTGTGGAGCCGTAATATCTAGTAAGCACGGGAGTGTTTACGAGCTGGATCAGATGATGACCCACGTGATGTTCGCCCTCGCAAAAGCCCGGGAGACTCATCAGAATAACGTGTGGTTTTTTGACTCAAAGCTGCACGAAAAAGAGATGATGGACAATTACGTGGAAGGACATATGTACCAGGCTCTCAAGGATGAGGAGTTCAGTCTTTTCCTGCAGCCGAAGGCAGATTTGAAGACAGGGGAAATCTGCAGCGCGGAGGCACTGGTGCGATGGTTCAGAAAAGACGGGAGCATGATCTATCCGGATCAGTTCATCCCTCTTTTTGAGGAAAACGGCTTCTGTAAAAAGCTGGACATGTATATGGTGGACAAGGTCTGTTCCTGTATCA
This sequence comes from Clostridiales bacterium, assembly GCA_019420405.1. GTDB lineage: Bacteria > Bacillota > Clostridia > Lachnospirales > Lachnospiraceae > Mediterraneibacter. The sequence continues at coordinate 4,211 of JAHZHF010000059.1, read as the reverse complement.
GAGACTGGACAGATCGGGGAATTTCCCCGATATCGGTGTCTGTCAATCAGTCGAAGGCCGTGTTGTATGAGCCGGATTATACAGAAAGGCTGTATGAGATTGTCACCAGATGGGGGATTCGCCCTGAACTGATCACGCTGGAGATACTCGAGGGAGCGGCGCTGGAAAATCCGGATGAGCTGAACCGGAAGATCGGTCTGCTAAAGGAGAAGGGATTTAAGATTTCCATGGATGATTTTGGAAGTGGATATTCTTCTCTGAATACTTTGGGCAGGATCAGAATTGATGAACTGAAGCTGGACCGTGAGTTCCTGAGAGAAGTGTCGGCAGATGAGAGCGGAAAATCCTGCATCATCATGGAGCAGATCGTTGAGATGGCGAAAAAACTGCATATACGGACAGTTGTCGAAGGCGTGGAAACGAAGGGAAATGACCAAATGATCCGCGGGCTGGGATGCGACTGCGGACAGGGGTATTATTACGGACGTCCGACAGCGGCAGAGGAATTCACGGAGAAATTTATGAAGACACCGCTCAATGAATCACAAGCCATTCAGAAAACGACTTATTGAGACAGAAGGGACTTATTAAAATGAGAGAGAAACTGACAAAGAGCGACGTGGAGAAGATTCGGGCAGAGATCGAACACCGGAAGGTTGTAGAGAGAAAAGAGCTTATAGAGGCCGTGAAAGAGGCCAGAGCCCATGGAGATCTGAGTGAGAACTTTGAATATCATGCCGCGAAGAGAGAGAAGAACCGGAATGAGAGCCGGATCAGGTACCTGGAGAGGATGCTGAAAACGGCAGTGATTGTGGAGGATCATTCTGCTGCGGATGAGATTGGGCTGAACAATACGGTGGAGGTCTACTGCGAGGATGATGATGAGGTGGAAACATACCGGATCGTCACCTCTGTCCGCGGGAGTTCGTTAAACGGCCTGGTAAGTATTGAATCCCCACTTGGAAAGGCGCTTCTCGGCCATAAAGAAGGGGACAGAGTGTTCGTAAAAGTGAATGATGACTTCGGATATTATGTGGTAGTACGAAAGGTGATCAAGACGGAGAGTGAGGCGGAGGATCATATCAGGAGTTTCTAAAAAGATGCACATATAGATGCATCAAATAAAAAGATGCATATACAGATGCATCAAATAAAAAGATGTGTTTTCGGATGCATCTTTTTTGCATTTTCTTGAATTGCAGCAGCTGGTCTGTTAAGATAAGTGAAGAGGTGATCTAATGGGCAGTATAGAATCAGAAAAAAACTACACGGTTATTATCGGCGATATAGTAGATTCCAGAAAGCTCGAGGGACGCGGCAAGATACAGAAGAGATTTAAAGAGGTTTTAGAGAATATTAATGTGAAATATTCTGAAAATATTCGTTCAAAGTTCCGGATTACATTGGGAGATGAATTTCAGGGTCTGCTTATGGGAACTGAAAATGTAATGCAGATCGTGAATGACATAGAGTATGAAATGTTTCCGGTGAGATTTCGCTTTGGAATAGGGATTGGAGAAATCGATACAGAAATCAATTATGAGAACTCGGCTGAAATTGACGGACCAGCTTATCACAGAGCCAGGAATATGATCAGAACTGTAGAACAGAGAGAGTCCCAATATGGGGAAAGCGGGCAGAATATTCTTATTTGTTCCGGAGAGGAATCGGAGAATCCGGACAGAGTTATGAATGCTCTTCTGGCTGCAAGTCAGGCATTGCGGTCAAAATGGACGCAGCGGCAATGTGAGATAGTGAAGTCCTATGAGAGAAACGAAGAAAACCAGTATAAAACAGCAGAAGCGCTGGGAATCTCTCAATCAAGTGTCAGCAGAGCCCTGGATAATGCGCGTTTTTATGCCTATAAGACTGCACTTGATACAATTTCGGATACAATGGCGCATAGGGAGAACGAAAAGTGCTGAAAGATATATGGATTGTTTTTTTGACAGGGCATATGCTGGGAGATTTTTATCTGCAGACTTCTGTTATGGCAGAAGAAAAAGAAGAAAACTACGGCAGGCTTTTGATGCATGGGCTTATTTATTTAACCTGCATGATAATTTTAGGTGTGGCTGTATTTGGGATGTCTGGATTGAAATGGGGACTGTTGATTTCTGTTCTGCATCTGATGATTGATTTTCTGAAATGCAGAATAAAGAAAAAAGGAAAATACAGGGAAAGAAATGAGATCATATATGTAACAGATCAATTACTGCATATAGCAGTAATTATTTTGGCTGGAATGGCAATGAGATATTCAGTTGGACAGCCACACTATACATATCTCATAGAATTGACGGAAAAAAGATTCTATATTGATTTCACCGCCGTATTTTCCTGGATCTTAGCGCTTTTGTTTTTGGTAAAACCATGCAGTATTACTACAAAAATTGTTCTTGCAGGGTACAGGCCGCAGGTAAAATCAGGGGAAATAAAAAATGGCGGAGCAATGATTGGCATATTTGAGAGATATATAATATTTTTGCTATTATTTATCGGTCAATATGGAGCAATTGGTCTTGTGCTTACTGCGAAATCAATAGCGAGATATAATAAGATGACAGAAGATCCTCAGTTTGCCGAATACTATTTGCTGGGAACTTTGCTGAGCATGGCTCTGGTAATGACAATTTACTTGTTTTTGTTTTATAGGTAACATTTAGTGTGCGATAATATGGCTGCTTTTCATATAGACGCTAAATAAAAAATGGAGGTACATTATGAATTATAAAACAGCACTTTTTGATCTGGACGGCACGATCACGGATTCCGGACCGGGGATTATGAACAGTATAAGATATGCGCTGAAAAAGCACGGGATACCTGTTCCGTCGGAGGAGGTTCTGAAAACCTTCATAGGGCCGCCGCTCAAGGAGCAGTTTCAGGCAGTGTTTGGAGTGACAGAAGCGGAGAGCGCGGAGCTCGTTGTATCTTACCGGGAATATTACAGAGAGAAAGGAATCTTTGAAAACAGCGTATATGACGGTGTGTTTGAACTTCTGGGACGGCTGCGGGAAGCAGGAGTGCAGGTGGTGATGGCTACTTCTAAACCGGAAGAGTTTGCTAAGCAGATTGCAGATCATTTTGATTTCGCGAAATATTTTGATTTTATCGGCGGAGCCTGCATGGGGGTAAACGGCGACAGGACGGGAAAATACGAAGTGATTGAATATGTGCTTGAATCCTGCGGAATCTCTCCGGAGGAGAGAAAGAGCACCGTTATGATCGGGGATCGTTCCCATGATATTCTGGGAGCTCGGAAGGCCGGACTTCACAGTATCGGTGTACTGTATGGATACGGAAGCCGCGAAGAGCTTGAGGAAGCGGGTGCGGAGATGATCGCAGCTGCTCCTGAGGATGCGGGAGATTTTATACTACTCTGACATTTTTACACAGATTTTTCATTCGGCGGAGGATAGCTTTTACATCCTCCGCTTATAATATGCCTGTAAAGAAAAACAGATCCGGCTTATAAGCCGGGGCTACAGTCAGAAACGGGGGATGAAAAATGTACAGAGGATTATGGAATCTGATTATAAAACATACGGATGAGAGCCACGCGGTTTCGCTTTTCCTTCCGGTCATGATCGTCGGATGGACGCTGATCGGCGTGTGCGTCGGCCTGGCAGGGTGTGCGGTTACGGGAACGCCGGTAGTTTGCGCTCTGGCAGACATTATCTGCGCAGGAGGATATGCAGGGCTTATACTGGGACTTCTGGGCGGGTGCTTCTTTCTGTACCGCAGGGAACTATAAGTTTCAGCTATTTAGTTCAATAACACTTTGTTCCAGAAACGTCCGGAAGCGGGGCGGAACATTTAGAAAGACATATTCTGAGGAAGGAGACAGCCGATCGATATTCCGTTCCGGAATCTGGGAAGAATCTAAGAATCCGAAGAGTTGTTTAACAGCAAAGCGGCGCGCAGGGCAACTCGTTTCACTCAGACAATCCCTGCCCGCCGCTTAACAACACCTCTTCGCCTTCTAAGATCTTCCGACAGATTCCTCCAAAGGCGCATGTCCCTCCTGCCCCTCCCTCAGAAAGTATATCTCAATCGTCCGCTCCGCTTCCTGCGCATTCCCAGACGGAAATGTTATTGACTAAATAGGCTGAAAACGCAGTAATGGCGCGGCTTGAGGACTATCAAGATCAAAAATCCTTCCGGCCGCGCCTTACTTCTGGAAGCTATATATTCATTAACTTCCGTCT
>JAHZHF010000058.1 GCA_019420405.1 Clostridiales bacterium | reverse complement strand
CGGAGAAAGAGGGATTTGAACCCTCGCGCCGGTTTCCCGACCTACACCCTTAGCAGGGGCGCCTCTTCAGCCTCTTGAGTATTTCTCCTGATTCTGAATTCGCCTGTAGGATTCACTACAGCATCTATTCAATTCCGCACTTAATGTGCGACATTTATTATACTAAACCCCAATGCCAATGTCAACGAATTTTTTCAAAAAAATAAAACCGAATTTTTCAGTGCTTTTTCGCCCCAAATTCATCCCTGCACATTGGCATCTATCGTCTTCTGAATCCTTTCCTGTACAAGCGCCGCAATCTCCGTCGTCTTCATGTCTTTGTATTCTTCATACTGCAGCGGTTTCAGGAAATGCACCTGTACAGTCACCGGCTTTATCGAATTCGTATCAAAAGGTTTAAACGAGTCTATCAGAGCAACAGGAACCATCGGGCACTTGGCTTTCGTGGCAGATTTAAAGCTTCCCCCCTTAAAATTGCCGACACGATTCCCATTCTTCGACCTGGTTCCTTCTGCAAAAATCAGATAGTTTCTCCCCTTTTCCACTTCATTAGCGACATTTATAATCACCTGCATAGCCTGACGCACATCTTCTCTGTCTATCATATAAGCCTTCACACACGCAAAGACCTGTTTCAAAAACGGAATTTTAGCGATCTCCTTTTTGGCTACAACCGAGAACGGTCTGGGACACGCCTCAATAATAGCCAGCACATCATAAAGCCCCTGATGGTTCGGGAAAAACATGAATCCGTCTTTCTCCGGAATATTTTCTTTTCCATGAACTTCTATATGAACGTTCCCGCCACGATTCGCCCTCCGGTCAATCCACTGCAGAAACGCATACATATCCTCTTCCGTATATTTATCCACGTGAGCAGCTCTGTAGCAGAGCCGGATCCACCCATACGGTACTATATAGAGGTTCCGCAGAACCATCATTAATATACGTTTCATTACATCTTTTCCTCTGTCTTCTGATATTCTTTCACTGCTGTCTCGTACAGATTATTTCCCTGGCTGTCAATCACCACGACAGCCGGAAAGTTTTCTACAGTCAGCCTGCGGATCGCTTCTGTCCCCAGATCTTCGTAAGCCACCACTTCCGAAGATGTAATACACTTAGAAAGCAGCGCACCTGCCCCGCCAACTACAGCAAAATACACCGCGCCGTTTCTGACAACAGCTTCAATCACCTCCGGACTCCGCTTCCCTTTTCCGATCATCGCCCCCAGTCCCAGATCGAGAAGCCTCGGAGTATATTTATCCATTCTGCTCGCAGTCGTCGGGCCCGCCGAGCCGATCGGACGTCCCGGACGCGCGGGCGAAGGCCCCATATAATAGATCACCTGTCCCCGCAGATCCACCGGCAGTTCCCCGCTCGTCTGAAGAGCTTCGTCCATCCTCTTATGCGCAGCATCTCTGGCAGTATAAATCGTCCCCGAAAGATACACATACTCGCCCGCTCTCAGGGAGGCTGCCATCTCTTTATCTACCGGTACCGTAATATATTTTTTCATCTCTGTTTCCTTTCTCTTCCTCCGTCCTCAAGAACAAAAGCGCTGCCGCTCCCGCAAAAGCGCACAGCACCTCCCTGCTTATATATAGAAATAAACTTCTAGATCATCCGCACCACGTGCCGGTTTACATGACAGCAGATATTTACCGCCACAGGAAGTCCGGCAATATGGGTAGGAAAGGTATTGATATTCACCGCGAGAGCAGTTATTGTTCCCCCCAGGCCGCCCGGCCCTATACCGAGTCCGTTGATCTTTTCAAGAAGCTCCTCTTCCATCTCTTTCACATACGGAATCTGCGAATGGCTTCCAATCTCCCTTGTAAGCGCTTCTTTTGCCATAATCGCACACTTCTCAAAAGTGCCTCCAATGCCGACTCCCACCACTATCGGAGGACACGCATTCGGTCCGGCCTCTCTGACCGCCGTAAGCACCGCTTCTTTCACACCTTCTATACCTTCGGCCGGTTTCAACATGAACACCCGGCTCATATTTTCGCTTCCAAACCCTTTCGGCGCAACGGTGATCTTCACCTGATCTCCCGGAACAATACGGACATGTATCACCGCCGGAGTATTATCCTTCGTATTCTCACGAATCAGAGGATCTCCAACCACCGACTTTCTAAGGTACCCCTCCGTATATCCCAGACGCACTCCTTCATTCACAGCATCCTCAAGGTTCTGCCCCTCGAGATGGACATCCTGTCCCACTTCAAGAAACACAACCGCCATCCCTGTATCCTGGCAGATCGGAATCATATCAGCAGCGGCGATCTCAAGATTCTCTTTCAATTGAGAAAGGATCTGTTTTCCAAGAGGGGACTTCTCATTTCGTTCCCCCTCTTCAATTGCCGACACCATATCCGGAGAAAGATAATGATTTGCCTCAATGCACATCTCCCGAATATTCTCTGTAATCTCTTTCGTCTGAATTGTCCGTATCATAGCTTTATCTCTATCCTTCTGTTCGTTCTCTGATACTGGTGATACTTCACACCCGCAGCGTCCATCATCCTCTTCGACGCAATCACGCTCGGGGTATCCGCATACTTATCACTATCGTAAATCACTTCCCGGATTCCCGCCTGGATAATCGCCTTGGCACATTCATTGCACGGGAAAAGAGAAACATACAGCTTCGCCCCCGCCAGACTCCCGCCGCTGTAATTCAATATCGCATTCAGCTCGCTGTGCGTGGAATAAACATACTTCGTCTCCAGGGGGTCTTCTCCATCCCTTGTCCACGGAAACTCGTCATCAGAACACCCAATCGGGAACCCATTATACCCCATTGACAGAATCTTATTATCCTGGCTCACAATACAGCATCCCACCTGCGTATTCGGATCTTTCGAGCGCATCCCCGACAACATGGCCACACCCATGAAATACTCATCCCACGATAAATAATCCTTCCGCTTTTCCTCCACGTCTTCCATCTCCTTTACGATATTTTCAATATCACTTTGTCCCGAAGATACGGTCGCCCGCATCTCCAAGCCCCGGCACAATATATCCGTGATCATTCAGCCGCTCATCAAGAGCACCAATATAAATGTCTACGTCCGGATGCTCGTCCTGCATCCGCTTAACCCCCTCAGGCGCCGCAAGGATACAGAGAAAACGGATATGCTTCACGCCCTTCTCTTTCAGCATCCGGATCGCAGCAACACTGGAACCTCCCGTCGCAAGCATGGGATCCACCACAAACACTTCCCGCTCTTCGCAGTCAGCCGGGAGCTTGCAGTAGTATTCCACCGGCTCCAGAGTCTCAGGATCTCTGTAAAGTCCGATATGTCCCACTTTGGCCGTCGGAATCAGGGAAAGCATTCCGTCCACCATCCCCAGTCCCGCGCGCAGAATGGGCACAATGGCGAGTTTCTTCCCTGCCAGCTCCTTCCCGGTCATCTCTGTGATCGGCGTCTTAATCTTCACATCTTTCAGTTTCAGATCACGTGTCGCCTCATAGCACATAAGCTGGGCAATTTCCCCGATTACTTCTCTGAATTCCTTCGTCCCTACATCCTCCCGACGGATATAGCTGATCTTATGCGCAATCAACGGGTGCTCCATTACAACTACTCTTCCTGACATTATTCTTCCTCCGCAAATGAATTAATTTTTTCTGCAAGCCTGGTAATCAGCCTGCTCAGTACCTCATAACATTTCCCATACGCCGCCAGCGGCTGTCCGTACGGGTCAGGAATCTCCGTGTCGTCTTCCACGAACTCATTCAGAGTATACACATTGCCCTGCCCCCCATATTCTCCGAGAATTTTCTTCTTCTCAGACTCATCAATAGCGAGCACCAGGGTGTCGTCCTGCAGATTCTCACTTCGAGCGTCATCTGAGCACTCTTCATGATCGCTTCCGCTTTCTGGTTTGCCGGCTCTGGAAAAAGTACAACCATTCCCCGGGAATCAATCACGTATTCCTGTTTCAGATCCATATGCCTTAAAATCTCTGCCGCCATGGGGCCTCTGGCCGAATCTGTACCACTGACAAATGTGATCCTTCTGTACCTCTGCCTCGCCACAACCGCAGCTGCGGACAGCCTGGTATGTCCCGCCGCTTTCTCCAGGCGGTTCATGATCGCTTTGCCTATCCCCTGCAGCGCAAACGACTCGCTGTATATCACCTCAACGTCCTCCTCATCAAACTCACGGAGCACCCGGTAGAGATTTCTTGCGATCGTCTTTTCATTCTCTCTTGTCCCGATATTTTTTATCGTACCATAATTATAGAAGGGAACCGTCTCATTTGTCGCTATAACACCAATCTTCCTTCCTTTCCTGTGTGCCGCATAAGCAAGCTGGCGTATTGCCAGGATCTCCTCCCGCAGATCCCCCTCCACAATGATCAACTGAGCTTTCGGAGCATAGTGCCTGTATTTCATGCCCGGCGCCTTTGGCGCTTTCTCGCTTTCATCCCCCAGCAGAGTCTCATCCACGCTCACGCTGCCGATCACAGACTCAAACATCTCCGCCGTGATCGCACCCGGGCGCAGTATCATGGGCGGCTCTACCGTCATATCAAGAATCGTAGACTCCAGTCCGATATCAACCTCGCCTCCGTCCAGGATCATCTCGATCTTGCCCGCGAGATCTTCCGCCACATGCTCCGCCGTTGTCGGACTCGGCCGTCCCGAAGTATTTGCACTCGGGGCAGAAACAAATCCTCCTGCTGCCCGAATCACAGCCTGAGCCACCGGGTCCGCCGGCATCCTCACCGCAACCGTGTCCAGTCCTCCCGTAGTTCCATACGGCACGGCCGCACTTTTTTCAAAGATCATCGTCAGCGGTCCCGGCCAGAAGTGGGCCGCCAGCATATCCGTCTCCGCCGGAATGTTGACTGCAACTTTCTTTAAGTCTTCGTACTCCGCAATATGCACGATCAGAGGATTATCCGACGGCCGCCCCTTCGCCTCATATGTCTTTTTGGCCGCCTCCTCCTGCAGGGCGTCCGCTCCCAGACCGTATACCGTTTCCGTCGGAAACGCAACCAGGCCGCCGGCACGCAGCACCGCACCCGCCTCTTCAATTATTCTGTTATCTATCTGGTTTTTATCAATTTTTTCTATTATTGTCTCCATGCAGTCTATTATAGCATTATTCCGTTCAAAAAAAAACCGTTTTATAAGGCCATCCATTTCGCAGGAGATTCAGCTATTTAGTTCACTAACGTCCTTTTGCAAAACATCCGAAAACAGAGCTGATTTTCAAACGTATTCTGCGGGGATGGAGGACGGCTGTCTCCCTTTCACAGAATAAGTGTGTCAACTCCACGCCCGCTTCCGAACGTTTCAGACGGCAAGTGTTAGTGAACTAAATAGCTGAATTATTAATACCCTTCTATATATTGAAGAACCCCTTTCGTCACAGCTGCCGCCAGCTCCCCCTGATATTCTTCATCCACCAGCTTTTCAGCGTCACTATAATTACTCAAAAAACCGCACTCCGCAATCACGACAGGCACTTCCGTCTTCTTCAATATATAATATGTATTATTTGCTTTCGCCTCCTTTGTATTCTCCGGATCAAGCTCCCTGAGACATTCCTGAATTATCTCCGCAGCTTTCTTTCCCTCGCTGGAATCAGTATAATAAAACACCTGCGCTCCGCTGACGCCCTCCTCGTGATAACTGTTCTGATGAATACTCACAACAAGCGCAGGTTTTCTTTCATTCATAATCCTCACCCGTTCTTTCAGATCTCCCACCTGCGTATTCGCTAGCCTTTCATCCGCTTCTCGCGTCATCTCAACACTGATCCCCTCTTTTTCCAATAACTCTTTTGTTAATAATGATATTTTTAAGTTTACTTCTTTTTCTTCTGCTCCGTTTACTCCTACCTTTCCCCCATCGATCCCACCATGTCCGGGATCCAGGACAACAAGGCGGGCCGGCGTCCCATCACGCTCTGCCGCTTCTTTGTCTCCCTCTGCATTTCCGGCTCCCGCCGCAGTCTCTGCACTCTCCCCTGCTGCCCCGGCATTCCACAAAGCTTCTCCCGCCATCCGGCATAAAATTATCACTCCCGCAAGAAGTGCCATCACCGCTATTGTACAGATTTTTTTGCGCATATTTAAAATATCCCCCTTCTGCATATATCAATATATATGCAGAAAGAGGATATTTCTTTCTAGCCCCGTATGCGGTTTTCCGGCAAATCGCAGCAGCATGGTTTCATTACATATCCCAGAACCTGGTTACATACTGCCGCATCAGTTTACATACTGCAGAATCAGATCCCACACGCCTGAGCTTTCCTGACCAAGGCTCCACTCTGCGACTCCGGCCAATGAATTATTCTTAATCACTTTCAGCTTCTCTTCCAGCGACTGAAGATCTTCCAGCCAGATCTTATATGTTCCGTCCGCAGTCTCCCACTCGGCGTAATTCTGCTTTGTGGTATCATCCCACGCTGCCTGAGCTCCTGCTGTGGATACAACATCTGCCGCGTCATCCATTCCATACGCCCAGCTCGATACACTGTTCGGATACGAAGCAGCCTCCGTACCTTCTTCCTGAGCCAGTTGTTCCTCCGTCTTCGGAGTTTCAAGCCAAAGCCGGGTAAAGAACGGCACACCGACTATCAGTTTATCTGCCGGAACAGATTCCAGAGCATCTGCAATTCCATTTTCCAGATAGCTGATCGATGCAACAGAGCCGGCTTCATAGGAACCGTCGGTATGCTCATCATATCCCATAATCACTACATAATCTGCCACTGCGCCCTGCTCCTCAATATCGTAATGCTCGTTATAGGGCTGCGGCACATAATTGTCAACCGAGAATACCAGACCATTCTGCCGGCACTTTACAGAGAGCTCACGTACAAACTGCACATAGTGTTCGCCACATTCTGTAGAAATAAGTTCAAAATCCAGATTGATTCCATCCACACCGGTTTCAAGTGCCTGGGCGATTACCTGGTTGATCACTTTCGTCCTCTTGGATGTGTAACTGAGCACCTGATATGTCTCGTCATAAGAACTGATCCCTCCATGGAAATCTCTGAGCACCGCCCAGACTTCCAGATTGGACTGATGTGCGTAATTCACATAGTCTGCATCTGCCAGCGAACTTACATTTCCTTCCGTGTCCGCAAGGCTGAACCATGTCGGTGCAATTGTAGTCAGCCCTTTTGTGCTGGCAATCGTCTGAAGAACATAGTTATTCGCATCGGAGTTTGATACGTTATGCCATGCCATGTTGATCGTATAATCTTTTTTAATATTGGTGTATACCGGCTCTTCAAACTCCCGGGATATCGTCTCTGTCTTAGTGTCCCTGAGATCGCTTGTCCTGACATATCCCACAAATCCGTCCTCGGTTCCGACCTTCATCCAGTCATCTTCGTCTTCCAGTACGGTAACCTTGTCAGATTTATTCACTTCTGTCAGTATCGGGCTCTTTACTCCGCCCTGATAGCGGACTTCCGTGTTTCTCTTTATCTCGGCCGTCTGAATCTCTCCCCATTCGGAAGTAACGACAACCCGCGACGGATTATCATAGACCGTATACTCCATATTCGTATACGCCTGAATAAACGGAAGGGCAATGTATGCCGTCTTCCCTTCTGTCTTCAGGATAACATAGTCCTCACTCTTCGTTTCTGTTATATCTGTATATTCTTTACTGCCTACGCTCACCGAGACATTTCCTCCCGGAAGAGTATACAGCAGGATATTCTCATTCGAATCCCAGTAGAACCTCTTATTAATCCTATCTCTCACAACAGAGTACTCAATGTAATACTGTCCGTCATAGACTTTCCCCGGTGCCGGCCGTTCTTCCGTCTGTCCGTCCGCTGTATCGGCGCTTTTCCTTATCACTTCGTTATTGATCACAACCGCAAGATCATTGTCCGTTTCCAGCTCATAATATTGTTCCAGATCGGCTTTCTCATTCGATGAACCGTAACGCCGCCAGATCACGAACGCTCCAATCAGCGCCAGTATCAATACTATAAAAATCATCCAGCGAATAATCGTATTACGCCGTCTGCGCCTTGCTCTGCTGCTTTTCCGCCGTATAGGCGGCTGTCCGCTCGGGCTCTGACTTCCTCTCGGCCTTCGGGTATTTCCCGGTCTCTGGGCATTTCTGTCGGGGCGTCTTCTGTATGGCCTCTCTGTGCTTCCTCTTTCAGGAGCCGCGCCCCTTCTTCCTCTTTCGTCCATGCCACACCTCCTATCAGGCATTATTATACCATATTTTCATTATACGTCATTAATAATTTGCCTGTTTCGGTATATTTTAACCCTTTTCGCATGGCAGATTACAAGAATATATTACAGATCAAACACGAACACCAGGTTGTCCGACGGTTAAAGGGGATTTCCCGTCCTGTAATATTCATTGATATCCGTAAACTCAAGCGCCTCTATGTTTCCCTCACAGCCCATCACATAATCACGCATATATGCGCCTTCTTCTTTTGTCATATAGGCTGTTACGATCTGAAGCGGGCTCGCGTGATATCCGTCCATGGAAATGTCCACGCCTCTTCTCTCATATTTCTCTAATTCGTCAAACAGTTCTCTGTAAACTGTTTCATCTCTTTTCATATGCGTATACTCCTTTCCCGGCGGATTCATGATAAATATTAGCTTCCGTCCGTTTCACATAAGGAAGCATTCGTGACATGCCTTCAGATCTTCGACGGATCAAAAAACAGCAGGGTTCTGCCGGGTTTTCTTTTTTCGCTCTGTATATCTTTGCGGTAAACAGTCATGAATTATGACATCCGATCCAGAAACAGCGCCGGATCTCTCCGGCACTCACTGACGTGAATAGCAGAAAGACCGTTCTTGTTCTTGTTCCTCCCTTCGCTTTGTATTTATTTATCAGGGACTGCTGTCCTTTGTAAGTGCCATTATAAGAAGCACCCATCCCCTTTTCAATGTGTTTATTGTTCATAACCCGTGTAGATTTGTTGATAACTCACCGGCTTATCCGCAGAACTTTTCCACATACCGTGCAAATCTTTATCCACATATGAGGACAGGACTACGGTATAAATTTTTCTTTACATATTCTTTGTTTTTGTATATACTGATGATGAGAATATGTATCCAAATCTGTTTTGCGTGCATATTATCTTATATAGTATAAGGATGTGATTCTATGAAAATTGAGAAACTCAATGAAAATCAGATTCGTTGTACACTGACACCCGCTGATCTGGCCGCCCGCCATCTCAAACTGAGTGAGCTGGCTTATGGCACCGAGAAAGCAAAATCATTATTTCGCGATATGATGCAGCAGGCATCCTTTGACTTTGGGTTTGAAGCGGAGAATATTCCGCTGATGATAGAGGCAATCCCGTCTTCCTCGGATTCTATCGTTCTCATTATCACGAAGGTAGAAGACCCCGAGGAGCTGGATACACGGTTTTCAAAATTCACCCCTGCCGGAGACACAGAGTCTTTCAACTTCGACACCCTGGAAAAACTTCAGGGGGCCGACGAATTTCTCAATCTCCTTAACAAGGTAAAGGAGGCCGCCTCAGGAATCTCTTCTCCGGAGGAAAAGGAAACTCCGGCTCCCGCCTCATTTGCGGTCCGCTTTTTCTCTTTCGGAACTCTGGACGGCGTGATTCGGGCCAGCCGGCTTCTCGCACCGGTATACACTGGCGCAAACACTCTGTACAAGGACGAAGAAAACAACGTATTTATCCTTGCTCTCGCACCATCCGATCACTCGGATAATGAATTTAACAAGATCTGTAATATGCTTTCGGAATACGGCTCGCCAGAGAAAGCAGATGCTCCGACACTTGCCTTTCTGGAAGAGCACTGCACAGTTATCGTGTCAGAGAACGCTGTACAGAAGTTATCCACACTGTAACAGCAGTCTGTAGACGAATAAAAAGCCCCGGGTTATACGCCCGGGGCCTTATCATTCTTTTTCTTTCTTATTTTGCAGCTGCTGCCATAGCCGCATTGATCTTCTCTACGAGGAGAGTACTGTCAATGCCGTGTACCATAGCTGCTTCCTCCAGTGTCTCCATCTGGGAAGCCGGGCATCCGAGGCAGTGCATTCCGATCTCCATAAGAATCGGTGCAGACTCCGGGAAAATGTTGAGAAGTTCTCCGATTTTTGTATCTTTAGAAATCTGTGCCATTTCTATTTCCTCCTAACAATAATTAATATTCTCCAGTGGATTTAATTATAATCCCTGTCAATTAAATTATCAACCGTGTTTTCTATTTTGTACAGGATCTATTTGCAATTCTTTTCTGAATTTTCTGACTTGTCTATCGCTTATTTTTCGTTTTTTTGAATACTCAAAAGTCAATAATCAAAGCGATTTTTTTCGACAAATTAACATTTTCATAACATCTCACCAAAACGTCCGTTCTTTTTTCATGTCTGAATAATCCACCAAAAACATATGTTTTTGTGTGGATAATGTGGATAACTTTGTGGAAATCCTCACTTTTTCCACGTTTTTCATTGTTTTCAATGTGGATAAGTTGAAAACTTTCCCGCATTGAATTTCGACTTATTTTTACAAATAAAAACATTTTTGTGCATTTTGCTTATTATCATGCTGATTATGTCGAAAACGGGAACTCTGTAATTTTCTCATTGAGATACAGATTTCCCGTTTTATTTCAGACACAATTAACATGTCACATCTTCTGTTTTCTGTTTATTTCCTTTCTTAGAATTTCCGGCGGTTTAATCCGCATTTATCAAAGCACTCTCCGCACCGCTATAATGTTCGCATATGTTGCGCTGCAGATTCCGATTCCGTCCGCCTCATTCATTGCATTTACAATATTTCCATCCCCCATATACAATCCGACATGACCATCATAAAGAATCAGGTCCCCCGGAAGCGCCTCCTCATAGCTCACTCCGTATCCGGAATTTACCATATCATAAGTCGTTCTCGGAAGGCTGATACCGAAATGTGCATAAACTGACTGGACGAATCCGGAACAGTCCGCGCCTTCTGTCAGGCTTGTCCCTCCCCACACGTAGGGATTTCCGATGAACTGACAGGCATAGTCAATTACAGCCTGTCCCGTAGTCACAGCAGCAGAAGAAACCTCTGCCGGACTTTGTGACACCTGCACACCTGCTTCTGCTCCTGCTACTGCAGCCGCTTCTGCTTCCGCCTGTTCCTGTGCCTTCCGTGCTTCCTCTTCTGCGATCCTTGCTTCTTCTTCCTCTTTCGTCTCCCCATAAGAATAAGAAGTTTCTTCTATAACATAATCGCCCGATACCCAGCCATCCGTTCCCGAAACATTAACCGGATACCAGCCATCCACAGGATCGCCTGTGACTTCGTACTGCTCTCCGCTCCGTACCTGCGTCAGAATATCCGCCCCAGTTCCCTGGCCATTTCTCACATTGAGCACATCCGCGGTAACAGTAACCGTACTGTTTTCAAATTCTCCGGAGCGCTCCTGGGCCTCTGCCCCTGTAATCAGCGTCTCCGCCGGCACATATCCTTCCGCAGTTCCGGATCTGATCTTCGTCCAGCCATCCAGATATTCCAGCACCTGAGCCGCAGAGTCTGCATAAAGCTTCCCGACCCAGTCGCTGTTTTCATCCGGGGCACTTCTGATATAGGTATAATCACCTGTATCAGAAAATGCCATATTCAAATACTCACCCTCTTCTGTTGGTACCAGATAGAGATTGATATTGTCCTTTACTTCTGTCTCATAACATTTCTCCAGTACCGATTCAATCCCTGACGCCTGTACAAACGGCTGACTTTCATCTTCCTCAGCCGCCTGTGCCCGAAGCGCACTCCCCGGGATTATGATCATCCCTGTCATAACAGAGAGAATCACCTTTTGCCTGATGTGTGTTTTGTCCATATAAAACCTCCTTCATAATTATGTCTTTATCTTTTGTAGGAAGTCTTAAATGTTACACATTTGTTAAATTTGTTACATCGGTATTATATCAATACAAATGTGTAATGTCAATAAATTCACCTGCTTTTTCATTGACACGTCTCGACAGAAATACAAAAACACGTCTGGTTGATTTCCTTTTTTTCAATATTATTTAATTATTTTGTAACATTTTGACGTAAAATATTCCTTTATAACAGTTCGGCTATTTAGTTCATTAACACTTGCCGTCTGAAACGTTCGGAAGCGGGCGTGGAGTTGACACACTTATTCTGTGAAAGGGAGACAGCCGTCCGCTCCGCTTCCTGGGCTGTACAAACGGGAAGTGTTACTGCCTAAACAGGCTGATAAACGCAGTAAATGGCGCAGCTTGAGGACTTTCCGTTGCGAAAGTCTTCTGGCCGCGCCTTACTTCTGACAGCTATATATTCATTAACTTCTGTCTTGAGAATCGTCCCTGTTTTCGGATGTTTTTCAGCGGGGTTAGTGAACTAAATAGCTGAACTGTTAGCATTCTTTTTATTTATTTTCAAAATAAGTATTGACAAATACAGACTGATGTATTATATTTTAATTACAGTAATCATTACTATTATTGATTTAAGAACCATTCTCAATTAGTAAACAGAAAGGGGGATTCCCATTGGCAGCTTTAAAGTACAGTCGGCAGCGAGAATCCATCAAGCAATACCTTTCAACGACAACTAACCATCCTACCGCAGATGAGGTATATATGCATATGAAGACAGAATTTCCGAATATCAGTCTTGGCACTGTATACAGGAATCTGAATCTTCTGACAAATCTCGGAGAAGCGGTTAAGATATCTACTCCTGACGGAGGAGACCGCTTTGATGGAAAGCTCGAACCGCACAATCATTTTCTCTGCACCAAGTGCGGACGATTACTGGATCTGGATATTGATATGCAGAGCGTTGAGGCAGCTACAAAAAAAGCCGCTGAAAATTTTGACGGTATCATTACATCCAGCACCACACTTTTTTACGGTGAATGCAGTGACTGCATTAAAAAGTCATAACAATAAATATTCAAGAAGAAAAGGAGACAACAATCATGAAAAAATGGGTATGTACAGTATGTGGTTATGTTCACGAAGGAGATGCTGCACCGGCTGAATGTCCAGTATGCCACGCACCGGCTGAGAAATTCCAGGAGCAGTCAGGCGAGATGACATGGGCTGCTGAACACGTTGTAGGTGTTGCACA